>DASVFC010000022.1:0-21958 GCA_036380235.1 Vicinamibacterales bacterium | reverse complement strand
CTCGGAGATGACGATCGTGCTCGTACCCACGACGGCGGCGACCGACGCGGCCAAGGCCGCGGAATTAAAGAAGGCGTTCGACGAGGGCGTGCAGGCCAGCCGATCGGGCAACCACGATGCGGCAATCGAGAAGTTCAAGGGCGCGCTGGCGCTCGCGCCGAGCTGCTACGACTGCCACTTCAACATCGGCGTCGCCTACATGGCGAAGAAAGACGAGAAGGCGGCGGAAGCAGCATGGAAGCAGGCGCTCGAAGTCAAAGCCGACTATTCCGAAGCCATGAACGCGCTGTCGACGCTGTATAACAACCAGAAGCGCTTCGACGAAGCGGCGGCGATGAGCGCGAAGGCGGCATCGGCCACCGGCGGCGCCGGTAACGCCGACGCCACCTTCAACCAGGGCATCATCCTCTGGAACCAGGGCAAGATCGCCGACGCGAAGGCGAAGTTCGAAGAGACGATCAAGCTCAATGCCAGCCACGCCGACGCGCACTTCCAGCTCGGGATGGCATTGCTCAACGAAGGCAAGCTGCCGGAAGCGGTCAGCGCGTTCGAGAGCTACCTCAAACTCGCGCCTGAGGGTCAATTCGCAACACAGGCGAAGGGCATGATTGCGCAGCTGAAGAAGTAGAAGTGCAAAGTTAAGAATTCAAGAAAAAATTCAGAAAGACAGTGTACGAAGGCATCCCCCGACGGCTGGCGGAGGTTCGCGACAGGATCGCGGACGCCGCCGGCCGCTCCGGCCGCAACCCCGGTGATGTTCGCCTGATCGCCGTTTCAAAGACCCATCCCATCGACGCCGTTCGCGCCGCCGCCGAGGCAGGACAGATCGATTTCGGCGAAAACAAGGTGCAGGAAGCCCTGCAGAAAATTGCACAATCAACCGATAGCAGTCTGCGCTGGCACCTGATCGGCCACCTCCAGTCGAACAAGGCCAGGAAGGCGGCGGCCGCGGTAAACGCCATCCACGCGATCGACAGCGTGGATTTGCTGACGAAGGTCGATCAGGCGGCCGCGGCGGCAGGACGTGCGATCGACGTGCTGGTGCAGGTTGACCTGGCGCTGGAGGACACAAAGTTCGGCGCGCCGGAAGCAGAGGTAGCGGCGATTTTCGCCGCTGCGAACGGTTGCACGGCGGCACGGCTGACCGGCCTCATGCTGCTGCCACCGCTGGCCGAAAATCCGGAAGACGCGCGACCGTGGTTCACCCGCCTGCGCGGCGTCCGCGATCGGCTTCGAGACTCCGGCATCCCGGCGGAACGGTTGCGCGAACTGTCGATGGGCATGAGCCACGATTTTCAGGTGGCAATCGAAGAAGGCGCCACGATGGTCCGCGTCGGCACGGCTATATTTGGCGAGAGACACTACTTATGAAGGTGACCCCACTCGATCTCAGGCAACAGCGGTTCCAGACGGTGATGCGCGGCTACGATCGCGGCGAGGTGCAGGCCTTCCTGCTCGAAGCCGCCGACGATTACGAAAACGCGCTGCGCGAAAACGACAAGCTGCGGCAGGACGTGGCCAAGCTCGATGCGGTACTCGGCGAACATCGCGGCCAGGAACGCAACCTGCGCAATACGCTGCTCACGGCGCAAAAGCTCGCCGATGAGATTAAGGAGCAGGCGCAGTCCGAAGCGGAGCTGATCGTGCGTGAAGCGGAAGGCCGCGCCGACCTGCTGCTGCAGAAGGCGCAGGCTCGGCTCGAAGACGTCCAGCGCGAGATCGACGGGCTGCGCATGAAGCGCCGCGAGGTGGAAAACGACATCGAGGCGCTGGTGCGCACGCTGACCACCACGCTCGAGTTCATCCGCGACCAGGACGCGCGGTCGCGCGATGAGCGCGTGCTCCTGCATCGACCGCGCGCCGCGGAAGCGGGACCGGCTGCGGTGGCGCGGCCGGCCGATGCGCAAGCCAAAGACGGAACCAACAACGGCTAACGACACGGTCGACGTGCGGGTGATTCCGCGCGCCGGCCGTTCCACCATCGCCGGCCTGCGGGACGGCGCTGTGCTCGTCAGGCTTGCCGCCGCGCCGGTTGATGGCGCGGCCAACGCCGAGTTGATCGATCTGCTTGCCCGCACCCTCAAAGTTCCCAGGAGAGACATCACGATCGTCGGTGGCGCGAAATCACGCAGCAAGCGCGTGCGCATCGCGGGCCTCGATCGAGATACCGCGATCGCCAAACTGGCACCGGCCGCGCCGTAGCCATGGCCGATCGGCGAAGGCGGGGGATTAAGATGGACTGCAGTGCTCGCCGACTTCCTGATTGACAACGCCGATCTCGTCGCCACGTGCGCCGGGCCGGGCCCGCGGCGGGGCGCCGCGCAGCGCGACATCGGCTCCATCCCGAACGCCTCGGTCGCCGGTTATGAAGGCCGCATCGTGTTCGTGGGTTCCGCCGCCGATGCCACCGCCACGGTGACGCTGACGAAAGCCGCCGAAGTGATTCCCGGCGAAGGACGCACCGTGGTGCCCGGCTTCGTCGACCCGCATACGCATCTCGTATTCGCGGGTGATCGGCGCGACGAACTGCGCCGGCGATTGGCTGGCGCTACCTACGCAGAGATTGCCGCCGCCGGCGGCGGCATTGTCAAGACGGTGGCCGCGACCAGAGAAGCCACCGAGCATCAGCTGGTCGACCTGGCACGCAAGCGCCTCGCCGAGATGTTGTCGCACGGCACCACGACCGCGGAAGCGAAAAGCGGCTACGGCCTCGACCTGGCCTCCGAACGCCGCATCTTGCGCGCGATCAAGACGGTCTCAGCCGGACAGCCGATCGATCTGATCCCCACGTTCATGGGCGCGCATGAAGTGCCGGTCGAATACCGCGGCCGCCGGCCGGAATATGTGAAGTTGATCGTCGAGGAGATGATCCCGTCGATTGCCGCGGAACACCTCGCCGAATGGTGCGACGTGTTCTGCGAGCAAGGCGTGTTCACCCCGGAGGAGTCGCGCGCCATTCTCGAGGCGGGGCTGCGCCATGGTCTCAAGCCGCGCATTCACGCCGACGAGCTCGCGCTGAGCGGCGGGTCGCGCGTCGCCGCGGAGGTTGGCGCCCGATCTGCGGATCACCTGATCTTCGTCGACGCCGAGCACGCGCGCATGCTCGCCGCAAAGAATGTAGTAGCGACGCTG
Organism: Vicinamibacterales bacterium; assembly: GCA_036380235.1. Classification (GTDB taxonomy): domain Bacteria; phylum Acidobacteriota; class Vicinamibacteria; order Vicinamibacterales; family UBA2999; genus 12-FULL-67-14b. The sequence goes on along the minus strand of DASVFC010000022.1, from coordinate 18,826 downwards.
TTGCCCACGGCGGCGTTCTTCCTCAAGCTTGGCCGCTACGCGCCGGCACGCATGTTGATCGACGAGGGAGTGGCCGTCGCATTGGCCAGCGATCTCAATCCTGGCGGCGGCTTCACGACGTCGATGCCGTTCGTGATGACGCTGGCGTGCTTCGGCATGAACCTGACGTTCGAGGAAGCGTTGGTCGGCGCCACTATCAATGCCGCGGCATCACTGGATCGCGCCGATTCGATCGGCAGCCTCGAAGTCGGCAAGCACCTCGACGCCGTCATCGTTGACGGCATGTTGACCGACCTCATCCGCGTCGGCGCCCCGGTCATCACAAAGGTCATCAAACACGGGCGCGTCGTGCATTCCGTCTAGAATCAACCGGTGGCTGCATTTTCCGAGATGACCGTTCGCCAGCTGCTCGACGCGCTGGCCAGTCCGAATCCGACGCCAGGTGGCGGCACCGCATCGGCAATCGTCGGTGCGATGGGAACCTCCCTGCTGATCATGGTGACCGGCCTGGCAAAGTCGCGGAACAACACCGATGAAGAGAAGACCGCGCTGGCGACGGCTCGAGACGCGCTGACGCCGCTTACGACTCACCTCACCGAGCTTGCCGACGCCGACACGCAGGCATTCGACCGCGTGATGGCGGCCTACCGGCTGCCCAAAAACTCCGATGAGGAGAAGAGCGCGCGCACCCACGCGATCCAGACCGCGTTGCAGGGTGCGACCACTGTGCCGCTAAACACTCTGCGCGCCTGCGCCGATGCGCTACGGCACGCGCGCACAGTTGCCGAGTTCGGTAATCGTTCGGCAGCAAGCGATGCCGGCGTAGCGGTGTCGCTGCTGAAAGCAGCAGCGGCCGGCGCTCACGCCAACGTGCAGATCAATCTTGATGGGATTAAGGACGAGGGTTTTAAGACGACGACGGCGCGTGAAGCGGGCCGCCTGACTTCGGCGGCGGTCGCCGCCGCCGCCGCCGCGATGGAGCAGCTGACCTAGCGGCCGACGCCCGCGAGCATGCGCGTCTGCGTCTTCGGCGTGAACTTCCACGGATACGTGAAGACGCCGGGAAGCAACGGCACGTTCTCGACGTACTCCATTTCGACGATACGATCCTGGCCGGCCATGCGCACGGAAATGTCTTCTTCCTTCAACGGCAGCTGATACTCGCTGGCGAGCCGCATTACGAGGGTGACGACTTCGGCATCCGATGCCTTGGTCTCGAACAGGAGGCGCTGCTGGGCAGCGTCCTCGAACTGGAAATTATTGAAGTAGTACCTGGAAGCCTGGAAACAGGCTGTCAGAATGGCTACGGTGATGACGAGCTTGATGATGGTCTTCATCACCTCTCTTCTCGGCTTTGCCTCGCCGTAGCTTTAGCGAAGGCGGGCTCAATGTATCTGGTGGAATAGCCTCCCCCACCGCGGCGCAAATCCGCCGGGCGACCCGTCTTCCGGGGTGTCGAACGACCAGTAAATGAACAACGCCCGCCCCTTCACGTAACTTTGCGGGAGGAAGCCCCAGAAGCGGCTGTCCTGCGAGTCATCACGGTTGTCGCCCATCATGAAGTAATGGCCGTCGGGAACGGTCACCGGGCCGTACTTCCGGCGCAAGTCCCCTTCCATCTGGCCCTCGGCGGCGGGCGGAAGTAAGTAGTGGGCGTACGGCTCGTTCAGCGGCTGGCCGTTGATCAGGATGGTCTGGTTCTGCAGCTCGAGGGTGTCGCCGGGAAGTCCGATTACGCGCTTGATGAAGTCGCGTTCGGGTTCTTCGGGGTACTTGAACACCACGATGTCGCCGCGCTCGATCGGCCGCATCGGCAGCAAGGCGCGTTCAAGGCCAAACGCCGTCGGGGCGAAGATGAACTTGTTGACGAGCAGGTGGTCGCCGACCAGCAGGTTGGGCTTCATCGATCCGGTCGGGATCTTGAACGCCTGGAACACGAAGGTGCGGACGAACAGCGCCAGCACCACCGCCACCAGGATCGACTCGAAATATTCGCGCGCCGTCGACTTCTGAAACGCGGCTTCCGCCATCGCTATTCGTCTCCGATTTTGAGCACCGCCAGGAACGCCTCCTGCGGAATCTCCACCGTGCCGACGCGCTTCATGCGCTTCTTGCCTTCCTTCTGCTTCTCGAGCAGCTTGCGCTTGCGCGAGATGTCGCCGCCATAGCACTTGGCGAGCACGTTCTTGCGCAGCGCCTTCACCGACTCGCGGGCGATGACGCGCGCGCCGATTGCCGCCTGGATCGCGACCTCGAACATCTGGCGCGGGATTAATTCGCGCATCTTCGATGCCAGCTGGCGCCCGCGATCATACGCGCGATCGCGATGGACGATGATCGACAGCGCGTCGACGGGCTCGCCGTTGACGAGGATGTCGAGCTTCACCAGCGGCGAATCCCAATAGCCGGTGACGTGATAGTCGAGCGAGGCGTAGCCGCGCGAGATGGTCTTCAGCTTGTCGTAGAAGTCGAGCACCACTTCGTTGAACGGCAGGTCGTAGGAAATCAACACCCGATCGGCGGCCTTGAACTCGAGCGCCTTCTGCACGCCGCGCTTGTCCTGGCACAACTGCAGGATGGCGCCGACGAACTCGGCCGGCGTCAGGATCGTCGCGGTGATGACCGGCTCTTCGATCTTGCCGATGTGCCCGGTCTCGGGCAGCTTCGCCGGGCTGTCGATCTCGATCACTTCGCCGTCGGTCTTGGTGACGCGATACAACACGCCCGGTGCGGTTGTCACCAGGTCCATGTTGAACTCGCGCTCGAGACGCTCCTGCACGATCTCCATGTGCAGCAGACCGAGGAAGCCGCAACGGAACCCAAATCCGAGCGCGACCGAGGTCTCAGGCTCAAAGAAGAATGCAGCGTCGTTGAGGCGCAGCTTTTCCAGTGACTCGCGAAGCTCGGCGTACTGGTGGCTCTCGACGGGATAGAGCCCGGCAAACACCATCGGCTTGAGCGCCTTGAATCCGGGGAAGGGTTCCAAGGTCGGCCGATCGGTTTCGGTGATGGTGTCGCCGATCTGGGCATCAGCCACGACCTTGATGCCGCAGGCGATGAACCCGACCTCGCCGGGCCCGAGCTGGTCGACCGGCACCGCTTTCGGCGTAAACACGCCAAGCGATTCGACCTCGTGATCCTGTCGCGTGTTCATCAACGTGACTTTCATCCCGTTGCGGATGGTGCCTTCGAGCACGCGCGCGACGATGACGACGCCGCGGTACGAGTCGTACCACGAGTCGAAAATCAGCGCCTTCAGCGGCTTGGCGGGATCGCCCTCGGGCGGCGGCAGTCGATGCACGACGGCTTCCAGAATTTCCTTCACGCCCCTGCCCTCTTTGGCACTGGCGAGGATGGCGGAATCGCCGTCGAGGCCGATAATTTCTTCGAGCTGGCGCCGCGCCTCCTCGGGCTGCGCGCTCGGCAGATCGATCTTGTTGATGACCGGAATGATCTCGAGGTTGTTGTCGACCGCGAGATAGGCGTTGGCGAGCGTCTGCGCTTCGACGCCCTGCGACGCATCGACGAGCAGCAGTGCTCCCTCGCACGCGGCGAGCGAGCGCGTGACCTCGTAACTGAAGTCGACGTGGCCAGGCGTATCGATCAAGTTGAGGATGTAATTATGACCGTCACTGGCCGTATAGGAGAGCCGTACCGGATGCGCCTTGATGGTGATGCCGCGCTCGCGCTCGAGGTCCATGCTGTCGAGCACCTGCGCCGACATCTCACGCGCCTGGAGCGCGCCGGTGAACTCGAGAAAGCGATCGGCCAGGGTCGACTTCCCGTGGTCGATGTGGGCAATGATGGAAAAGTTACGGATGTGGGGCTGCTTCACGGCGAAGGGAACCTCACTATTATGACTCATGGCTGACCGGTCCCCTGAAAATGGCCGTGTCTGCCCGCAGTGCGAGCGGCGAGTGCCTCGCACGGTGGCAAAGTGCCGGTGTGGCGCCGTTCTGCCCGCCGATGACCTTCCGCCTGCCGATCCAGCAGCCGGCGGTTCCTCCATCCTCGCGTATCTGTTGATCCTCGCCGTGCTCGGCGCGGCTGGTTACTGGGCGCTGATGCGCGAGCCGGCAGCGCCGCCGCAGCTGGATTCGGGCGCCGCGGCATTGCTGCCGAAGCCGCAAACAGGCGAGGCGGCCCCACGCCAGCGTGAACTGTCACTCGAGCAGCGCGCCTGGGACGCCGCCGCTCGCATGCGCGAGGCCAAGGCACCCGCCACGGCCACCACGCCCGAGCCGACGCCGCTCGCGGAGCCGGGCAACACGCCGGCGCTCGAAGACATGGTCGATAGCGCGATGCCCTCGATCGTGCTGGTCGAAACCACCGGCGGACGGGGCAGCGCGTTCTACGTGCAGCGCGACACCTTAATCACCAACGTGCACGTGGTACAGCAGGATTCATACGTCACGCTGCGGCGCATGGATGGCTCGACCGTGACGGCTCGCGTCCACACGCGGGCGCCAGCCTTCGACATCGCGGTGCTCAAAGTGGCTCAAGCTTCTCCGTCGCAAGCGTTCCTCGCGATGGGATCGGCCTCCCAACTCAAGCCGGGCCAGGAAGTGATCGTGATCGGATCGGCGCTGGGCACGCTGCAGAACAGCGTCTCGCGCGGCATCGTCAGCGGACTGCGCAACAGCGGCGGCGTAACGCTGGTGCAATCCGACGCCGCGGCCAACCCCGGTAACTCCGGCGGGCCGATGCTGGACCGCAGCGGCCGTGTGGTCGGCATCCTCACCGCGGGATATCGCGGCCAGGAGGGATTGAACTTCGCGGTGGCGATCGATCACGCGCGCGACATTCTCGATGGCCGACAAACCAACCTCGGATCGGGCCAGACCGGACTGACGAACATCGAGCCCATCGGCGGCCAGGGCGCCGAGAGCGATCGACGCCAGCAGCAGGGGCAACAAGAGTTCCTGCGCCGCGTCGAGTCGGCCGAGCAGGCGGCGCCGCAGCTGGATTCCGCCTGGCAGCGTTTCCGCAGCGTCTGCTACAAGAGCCCGATTCGCGGTTCGTTCGATCGAGAGTGGTTTGCGGTCTTCACGCCGGGCGCGCTGCCCGCCGATGCCGCCGCCGGCTGCTCCGACTACTACCAGGCGATGCAGAACGAGGCGAACAAGTTCCGAGACTACCTGCGCACCGCCGTACAGGAGGCGAGGCGCGCCAACGTGTTACCTGGGACCATTCGCGACACGTTGCGTGCGAAGCGGCTCAACCACGACTGGTAACGGCTGACGGGCCGCGCGACGCAGCGCCGTCGCCAAGTGTCAGGGATTAGGTATCGGGATCAGCCTTGCCCGCCAGATCGCGGCGTCGCCCTTTGCCGATGTCTGGTCGTAGATATCCACCAGGCGCTTGACGGCGTCCTGCGTTGCTCCATTCGATTCGCCGAGCGCAGCCCGGAAAGCTTCGTAAGCCAACAGCGCATTAAATTCCGCCTCGGCGTAGCGGCGTTGTCGCAACAAGAGACCGCTGAAGTTGACACGCGTGCGCGCCGTCACTCGATGGTGTTCGCCGAGGACGCGGGTTTGACCCTGAATGGCTTCCAGGAAGAGTTCCTCCGCGCGTTTGACGTTGCCGCTGAGGTTCTGGACGACGGCGAGATTGGCGATCGATAAGAGCGTTGAAGGATGGTCGGCGCCGAGAACCCGTCGTCGAGAGGCAACGAGCTCGTCCCCGATTGCGGCAGCCTCGGGAAACTTTTCCAGTCCTCGAAGATAGGCCGCCAGGTTATTCAGGGATGCCAGCGTGTCGGCGTGGTCGGGGCCAAGCTCGCGTTGCTGGATCGCGAGAACGTCTCGCTGCAATGCTTCCGCCTCAAGCCAGCGTTTTTGCCGCGCGAACAAACTCGCCAGGTCGTATCTCGCTCTTAAGGTGTCTGGGTGCGTTTCTCCAAGGAGCCTGCTGCGACCCTCGACCACCTGACGAAACAGGGGCTCAGCGTCGGTGTGCCGGTCCTGGAACCACAACACGTTGGCAAGTTCGTTAGCGGCGGTCAAAGTGTTGGGGTGATCGGCGCCATGAAGCTGTTTGCGTGTCGACAGCGAGCGCTCCAGAAGCGGTTGCGCCGCACTATATGCGCCCAGACCGGTATAGACCGCGCCGATCGTTGCCTGAAGTCTGGCCTGGATATCAGGCTCGTCGCGCAGTTGCTCCAGTTCACTGGCGCCTTTGTCGAGAATCTCGCGTGCGGTGACGGTCCGTCCGCGCGCCTCGCTGGGATCCGATACGCGGAACAGGCCGACCAGAAAATCGGAAATCCGCTTCGCGGTCTCGGCCTCGATGTTGGCACGATCGCGTTCTTGAGCGACGCGCTTCACTTGAATTGCCGTAACAACGGCAAAGCCAATCAAGACGACCACCGCACAGGCGGCAACGCTGACGCCCAACCTATGGCGCCGGACGAATTTGCCGGCGCGATACGACGCTGACGGCGGGCCAGCTGTGACTGGTTCGTCATTGAGATGCCGGCGCAAATCCTGCGCGAGCGCGTTCACCGTTTGGTACCGGCGGGTGCGATCTTTTTCGAGCGCCTTGATGGTGATCCAGTCGAGATCGCCGCGCAACAAGCTGATGAGCTTTACCGGCTGCGTGCGCCGCCTTTCCGCGACCTCGGTCGAATCGGGATTTCCGGCGGTCAGCCGTGTACTTGGTTTTTCCGGATCGACTTCTCGAATGGTCTTACGGAATTCATCAATACCGGCTTCGCGCAAGCGCCGTCCATCGAACGGCAATGTGCCGGTCAGCAGTTCGTACAGCAACACCCCTAACGAATAGATGTCGGACCGAGTGTCGACGTCGACCGACGACAGATCCGATTGCTCCGGGCTCATGTAGTCGGGGGTACCGACAAATCCGCCAAGCCCGGTAAACAGTGGATTGTCCGTTAACGGCTGCGAGATCGCCTTGGCAATGCCGAAGTCGATGATGTGAGGCACCGGCTTCGCCCCCATGACCGAGACCAACACGTTCGAGGGCTTCAGGTCGCGATGAATAATGCCCTTCTGATGGGCGTGCTGCACACCATCGCAGAGTTGGATGAACAATTCGAGGCGCTCGCGGATGGACAGTCGGTTGCTGTCACAGTGGTGCGTGATGGCATGACCGCGCACGTATTCCATCGCGAAGTACGGGCGGCCTTCAGGCGTGGTCCCCCCATCAAAGATCTTCGCAATCGCCGGGTGGTCCATGAGCGCCAGCGCCTGTCGCTCGGCATCAAACCGGGCCAGCACTTGCGCGGTATCCATGCCGGCCTTCACCACTTTGATGGCGACCTGGCGGCGAACCGGACGCGATTGCTCGGCGAGCCACACCTCGCCCATCCCTCCCTCGCCCAGCCTGGACAACAGGCGGAACGGACCTATTTCAACCGCGGCGGCGTCTGACGCAAGTCGCGTTCGGGTCTCGGACGTTTCGGCGTCGGCATTTCCGCCCGCTGGGGGAACAGGCATTTGGGACTGATGAGATTGGGCTTGGCGCGACTATAACGGTTTGACGAACGGAGATCCACATCGTCGAAGCTCGCTTCTGACGCCGACCAAAGCGACCTGCAAGGGCGTTGACGATCTCTGGCATTCACATAATTGAGAAAGTGTTAGCATTCGCGGTTCATGCGGTTTCGCGGCGACATCCCTACTCCTGCCCTGCTTATTGATCTCGACGCCTTCGACGACAACATCCGCAAAATGGCCGCGCATTTGGCAACGCGGGGCAAGGGCTTCCGTCCGCATGGCAAGACGCACAAGTGCCCGGAAATCGGTCGCCGATTAATCGCAGCCGGCGCGATCGGCATCTGCGCCGCGCGATTGAGCGAAGCAGAAGTGTTTGCCCAACACGGCATCCGCGGCTTGCTGATCACGACCGCGGTGGTCGGGCGCGACAAGATCGCCCGCGCGGTCGCTCTGGCGCGAATCGCGCCCGACACGATGTTTGTCGTCGACGACGAGCAGAATGTGCGCGACATCAACGAGGCGGCCGCTGGCGGTGCGCCGGTTAAGCTGCTGATCGATCTCTATTTCGGCCGCACCGGCATCGAGCCTGGTGAGCCGGCGATGAAGCTGGCGCAGGTGATCGACAGCTTGCCGAACGTTGTGCTGGAAGGCTTGCAGTCGTACGATGGCCAGGCAGCGCACACGGCGCCATTTGCCGCCCGCGGCGAACGCACTAACGGCAACATGGCGAAGGCGATTGCAACGAAAGCGATGATCGAGCGCGCCGGCATCCGCTGCCTCATCGTCACCGGCGGTTCGACCGGCACCTATCGCTTCGATTCTGAAAATCCAGGCATGACGGAGCTGCAACCGGGCAGCTTCATCTTTATGGACCTTGAGTACGAGACCATCGGCGGCCCCGACGGCGATCGGTATCGTGACTTCAGGAATGCGTTGACCGTGATCACCACCGTGGTTTCGACGCCGCCGGGCTTCGCCATCGTCGATGGTGGTTACAAAGCGTTCTCGACCGATCGGCCATTTACGCCGAAGGCGGTCGACCTGCCCGGTGTGGATTACGGCTGGGCAGGCGACGAGCACGGGCGCCTGCATCTCGCGAGCCCGTCCAGGGCGATCAAGGTCGGCGACCGCATCGAGTTCATCCCACCGCATTGCGATCCGACGGTGAATCTCTACGATCAGATCTACGCGCTTCGCGGGGATCGCGTTGAAGGGATCTGGCCAATCGCGGCGCGCGGCAAGTCGCAGTAACGCATGAGCCTGTCCTTACAGCGCGAGCTCGAGGCGGCAATCGACGGCGAGGTTCGCTTCGACAAGGTCTCGCGCGCACTCTACTCGACCGACGCCAGCGTCTATCAGATTGAACCGCTGGGCGTCGTTATCCCTCGGACCGCGGAAGCGGTGATACGCGCCGTGACGACTGCTGCCAGGCACGCCGTCGCGATCACGCCTCGAGGCGGCGGCACGTCGCAGGCCGGCCAGTCGATCGGCGCGGGCCTCGTGCTCGATACGTCGAAGCACCTCAATCGCATTCTCGAGATCAATCCCGACGAGCGCTGGGCGCGCGTCGAACCGGGAGTGGTCCTCGACGACCTGAACGCGACGCTGCGTCCGCATAACCTGCGGTTTGCCCCGGACGTGTCGTCGGCCAGCCGCGCCACTGTTGGCGGCATGATGGCCAACAACTCGAGCGGCGCGCGCTCGGTGTTATACGGCAAGACGATCGACCACGTCCGCGAGCAACGCGTGGTGCTGGCAGACGGGTCGCTCGCCCACCTCCGTCCGCTCTCGGGCGATGCGCTGTCGCGGGCGCAGCAGGGAGACAGCCTCGAGGCGCGCGCCTACAGAGCGATACCGCAGCTGGCTATCCAGCATGCAGCTGAGATCGAACGCCGGTTCCCGAAAGTGCTTCGCCGCGTTGGCGGCTATAACCTGGACGAATTTGTCGACCCCTCCCGCGCCGTCGATTTGACCCGGATCATGGTCGGCTCAGAAGGCACGCTCGGCTTCATCGTCGAAGCAACGGTCGCGCTGGTGCCGCTGCCGGCACAGAAGACGCTGCTCACGATCGAGTTCGACGAGCTGCTCGACGCGCTCGGCGCCACGCCGCTCGTCCTCACCCACAAGCCGTCGGCCGTCGAGGTGATGGACGACTTCATCTTGTCGCACGCGCGCGAACACGCCGCCCTCGAGGCACAACGGCGCAGCATGATCCAGCGTGACGGCTCGTCTCTGCTATGCGTGGAGTTCTACGGCGACAGCCGCGACGTGCTGATGGCGCGTATGGAAGCCGTTGAGCGCGACCTCAGCGGCGCCGGCATCCGATGCCGCTTCCGCCAGGTCGTCGATCCGGGAGCGCAGGCGAAGATCTGGAGCTTCCGCGAGGCGGCGCTGGGCCTGTCGACGGCAATGAAGAGCGACGGCAAGGCCATTTCCTTCGTCGAAGACACGGCGGTAGCACCCGAAAAACTGCGTGACTACATCGATCGCTTCATCAAGATCGTCGCCAGGCACAACACCACCGCCGGCGTCTACGCGCACGCGTCGGTTGGCTGCTTGCACGTGCGTCCCGTCGTCAATCTGAAAACGGCGCCAGGCGTCCGCCAGTTCGAATCGATCGCCAACGAAGTTGCCGATCTCGTGCTCGAGTTCGGCGGCGCGCTGTCCGGTGAGCATGGCGACGGCCTGGTCCGCGGCGCGTTCAATGAAAAGATGTTCGGCTCGCAGTTGTACGACGCTTTCCGGACGGTCAAGCGCACCTTCGATCCCGACGCCCTGTTCAATCCCGGGCGCATCGTCGACACGCCGCCAATCACCTCGCACCTGCGTTACGGCGCCGGCTACCAAACGCCGGCGCCACCGACAATGTTCGATTTTTCGGACTTCGATGGGTTCGGCCGGGCGGTGGAGATGTGCAGCGGCGTGGGCCTGTGCCGCAAGAACCGTGAAGGCACCATGTGCCCGTCGTACATGGTGACGCGCGAGGAAGCGCACTCCACGCGCGGGCGTGCCAACACGCTACGGCTCGCGATGAACGGGGCACTCGGTAACACGAAGCTTTCAGACGAGGGCGTCCACGAAGTGCTCGATCTCTGTCTCGAATGCCGTGCCTGCAAGAGCGAATGTCCGGTCGGCGTCGACATGGCACGTTACAAGAGCGAATTCCTCGCCGGGTATTGGGATCGGCACGGCGTTTCGATGAGCGCGCAGGCGTTCGGCCACGCGCACGCAGCTTCGCAGGCCGGCAGCTTGTTCGCGCCACTCTCGAACATCATCACCAACAGCGCTCCAGTGCGATGGGTGATGGAGAAAACGATCGGGGTCGACCGGCGGCGGACGTTGCCGAAGTGGACGCGAAGGACGTTCCGCCGCATCGCCGGGTCCACAAACCGGGCTCCACGCCCGGCGGCTTCACTTCTGTTTGTCGATACGTTCACCGAATACGAAAGGCCAGAAATCGGGCACGCGGCAATGGAGGTCATGGAGGCGGCAGGCTTGCAGCCGGGCGTCGCACCCAACGTGTGCTGCGGCCGCCCGCTGATTTCGCAGGGTCTTCTCAGCGAGGCGCGCCGGCAGGCGGCGGCCAACGTCCACGCGCTCCACGATCTCGCCGCGCTCGGCCATCCCATTGTGTTCATCGAGCCAAGCTGCCTGTCGGCGGTGAAAGAGGACGGTCCGTCGCTGCTGCGCGGCGAGATGCAGGAGCGGGCCAGGGTTGTGGCGCGCGCATGCGTCCTGTTCGAGGAGCATCTCGAACGCGAGTGGGCCGCCGGCCGCGCGACGTTGCCGCTGCAGAACGGCCCGGCCAACATAAACTTGCACCCACATTGCCATCAGCGATCGATGGGGCTGGCGGCGCCGGCGAAGGCGTTGCTATCGCGTGTGCCTGGCGCCACCGTCATCGATCTCGAAGCCGGCTGTTGCGGCATGGCGGGCTCGTTCGGCTACACGCGCGATCACTATGACGTGTCGCGGGCGATCGGCGAGCGCAAGCTGCTGCCTGCCGCGCGCGCGCTCGATGCGAATTCAGTGCTGGTGGCCGCGGGCACGTCGTGCCGTCAGCAGGTGCACGATCTCGCCGGCGTGACGGCACTGCACCCGGCCGAACTGTTGAAGTCCTTACTGCAACACCCGTAAAGGAGACTCGATGGACTTAGCGTGGATCTCGCTGGCGGCGCTGATCATCGCGATCACCCTCAGCATGGTCACCAGCGTCAACGTCGGCGTCGTCTCGCTGGCGATGGCGTGGATCGTCGGCGTGTATCTCGGCGGCATGCCGCTGGCGAAAGTCATCGGAAACTTTCCGGTCGATCTGCTGTTGAACCTCGTCGGCGTGACACTGCTGTTCGGCATGGCCAACATCAATGGCACGCTCGGCCGCATTGCGGCGCGTGCCGTTCGCGCCTGCCGCGGCAACGCCGGCGTGATCCCGATCATGCTGTTCTTCATCGCGCTCGGCTTGTCGAGCATCGGCCCGGGCAACATCGCCACCACCGCCATCATGGCGCCGATGGCGATGGCGGTGGCCTATCGCGCCGCGGTGCCGCCGTTCCTGATGGCGCTGATGGTCGGCAATGGCGCGCAGGCAGGCGCGCTGTCGCGCTTCGCGCCAACCGGGATCATCGTCAACACCAGCATGGAGAAGATCGGTCTCGGCGGTTACGAGATGCAGACCTATCTGAACAACCTGGCCGCCCATGCGGTAGTGACGTTCGCGGCGTATTTCCTCTTCGGCGGGTGGAAGCTGTTCACCAGGCGACGCATCGAGCCGGAGATCTCGCAGTCGGACCAGGCCGGCGCGCGCCGGGATGAGTCGATCATCGACATCGAACCGTTTGAATCGAGGCATTGGCTGACAATGGCGGTGCTGGCAACGCTGGTGGTGTCGGTGATCTGGTTTCGTGCCCACGTCGGCATGGCCGCGCTTACCGGCGCCGCGCTGCTGTCGCTGCTCAACGCCGCCAATGAAAAAGAAGCGATCAAGAAGATGCCGTGGAGCGTGATCCTGATGGTGTGCGGCGTCACGGTGCTGATCGGCGTGCTTGCCGCGCAGCGCGGCATCGATCTCTTTACCGACATGCTGGCGCGAATCGCCAGCCCCGACACCGTCACGTTCGTCATCGCATTCGTGACCGGCGCCGTATCGGTGTACAGCAGCACGTCAGGCGTGGTGCTACCCGCGTTCCTGCCGACCGTGCCCGGCCTCGCCGAGCGCCTGGGCGCCGATCCGATGGCGATCGCCTCGTCCATGAACGTCGGTGGTCACCTCGTCGACCTGTCACCGCTCTCGACCATCGGCGCGTTATGCATAGCCGCATTGCCGAATGAAGCCGACGGCAAGAAGCTGTTCAACCAGCTGCTGGCCTGGGGGCTGTCGATGATGGTCGTTGGCGCGTTCATCTGCTGGATCTTGTTTTGAGGAAGGCGGCGACGCCTGCCTTGAAATCATCACTGTCGTAACATTCCTTGATGATGTCATTGCCGGTGCTCAGCTCCGGCCGGCGATGATCGCGTAACCGCTGCAGCGTCGCTTTCGTCGCCCTCACGGTGCTGCGCTTGCGCGTAGCCAGATCGGCCGCGCGCTTGATCACCTCTTCGGGCAAGTGCTCAGACGAGATGATTTCCGTCGCCAGCCCGGATCGCTGCGCTTCGTCGGCATCGATCAACCGGCCGGTCAACAGGATGTCACGGGTAGCGGCAAGGCCAATCGCGTCAACCAGGCGCGCGGTGTTGGTGATCGACAGGCAATTGCCAAGCGTGCGCGCCACCGGAACGCCAAACACGGCGCGCTCCGAACAGAGCCGCAGATCGCACGCCATCGCGATCGCGCAGCCGCCGCCGGCCGCGACGCCGTCGACTTCGGCGATGGTGATGACCGGCAGACGCTCGACGCGATCGATCACCGCGTCGAGGCGCTCTTCGTAGGCGATACCGGCAGCACCGTCGAAGTCCTTGAACTGCGCGATGTCGGTGCCGGCCGAGAAGGCCCCGCCCGCTCCGCGTATGATGAACACACGCACGCGCTCGTCGGCTGCGGCGGCATCGCAGGCCTCGACGAGCGCGTCGTACATCTCCCAGGTCAGCGCGTTGCGCGCCTCCGGGCGATTGAACGTGACGATACCGACGGATTCCCTGATGTCCCAGACCACGTTGCTCGATGGCATAACCGTTCTCGATGCGACCCAGGTGATGGCGGGGCCGTATTGCGGGATGTTACTGGCTGACATGGGCGCGCAGGTGATCAAAGTCGAGCCGCCCGCCGGCGACTCGTCTCGCAGCATGGCCGGCGCCCGCGGCAACGACAGCCCCGCGTTCAACGCCGTCAACCGGGGCAAGCGCGGTATCGTCCTGGACCTCACGCACCAGCAGGCCCGCGACGTATTTGCGCGACTCGCTCGGTCGTCCGACATCATTGTCGAGAACTACCGGCCGGGCGTAATGGCGAAGATGGGTCTCGATTACGCCGCGCTCAGCCGCGAACACGCGCGACTGATTTACGCATCGGTGTCGGGGCACGGGCAGACGGGCCCATGGGCGCAGAAGGGTGGGTTCGATCTGATCGCGCAGGGCCTGTCGGGACTGATGTCGGTGACCGGCCACCCCGGATCGCCACCGGCCAAGGTCGGCGTGCCGATCACCGATCTCGGTGCCGGGTTGTTTGCGTTGATCGGAATCCTGGGTGCCCTTCACCATCGGGCACAGACCGGGCGTGGCCAGCACGTCGACACGTCCCTGGTCGACGCCGGCCTCGCGCTGTCCGTATGGGAAGCGACGCATTACTTCACGACCGGCGAAGTGCCCGGTCCGATCGGATCGGCACACCGCCTGAGTGCGCCCTACGAGGCGTTTCATTGTGCCGACGGCTACGTGACAATCGGCGGCGCCAACGATCGCAACTTCGTCAAGATCGCGCGTGTGTTGGGCCATCCCGAATGGGTCAGCGATGAACGCTTCACCAACAACGACGGCCGCATCAAGCACCGCGCCGCACTGGCCGCGTTGATCAATGCGGTGACCGCGACCGAGCCGCGCGCCTTCTGGATCGCCGAGCTCGAAAAGGCCGGCGTACCGTGCGGGCCGATTCTTGATTATGCAGATGCGCTCACCACACCGCAGGCCATGGCGCGCGAAATGACGATGCAGGTGGAGCACCCGACGCTGGGCCAGCTGCGAACGCTCGGCACCCCAATCAAGATGTCGGAGACGCCGTTGAATCCTGGACGCCGGGCGCCCCTGCTCGGCGAGCATAGCGACAGCATCCTGGCCGATGCCGGTTACGACCCCAACGAGATCGAGCAGCTCAGGTACTCCGGCGCGGTCCGCTAAGTACAATGGTGGAAACCATGCGACTCCTCCGAACGTTATCCGTCGTCCTGATTAGCGGCGCCCTCGGCGCCGTGATTGTCGCGCAAGGCATGCGCGGCGGCACGCGAATCCAGCCAGGACAGGAGTGCCCGCCGGGCACTACCGAGGTACGTCCCGGCAGCTGCATGGCGCCGTCGGAGCCGGCGCCGAGCATTCTCGATTACCGGCCGCGCAGCACGCTGGTGACCGCGGAGCACAAAGTGCCGAAGGCGAAGTTCCCGGCAATTGATGTTCACGGCCACCCCGGCAACGTCGCCACCCCCGAGGCGATCAACCGCGTCGTCGGGATCATGGACTCGCTCAACATCCGCGTCATGTTGGTCGCTGAGAACGTCTCCGGCCAGCGCCTGGCCAGTACGATGGCCGCGCTCAACGCGTCACCACACAAAGAACGATTCCGCGTGCTGGCCGGCGTTGATTTCCGGAACGTGGGGCCGGGTTGGGGGCAGAAAGCGGCGCAGCAGCTCGAGGCCGATCTCAAGGCGGGCGCGATCGGCGTCGGCGAAGTGCCGAAGTCATTCGGTTTGCGCACCACTAAAGCCGACGGTTCGCGCTTGCCCGTCGACGATCCCGAGCTCGATCCGTTGTGGCAGGCGTTCGCGCGTCTCGATGTGCCGGCGTTCATTCACACCGCCGAGCCGCAGGAGTTCTTTCAGCCGCTGGACTACAAGAACGAGCGCTGGCTCGAACTTTCATTATTCGCGGATCGCCGCAACAACCAGCCCGGCCAGGTCAGCTTCGAGCAGCTGATGACGGAGCGCAACAACCTGTTCCGCAAGCATCCGAAGACGCGGTTCGTGGCGGCGCACTTCGGCTGGCACGCCAACGATCTCGGCCGCGCCGCGAAGATGCTCGACGAATTTCCAAACGTGACGATCGAAGCCGGCGCGATTCTCTATGACCTGGGCCGTCAGCCGCGCGCGGCGCGCGAGTTCTTTACGAAGTACGCCGATCGCATCATGTTCGGCAAGGATTCATTCCAGCCCGAGGAATATCCGCTCTACTGGCGCGTCTTCGAAACGGCAGACGAGTATTTCGACTACTACCGCGACTATCACGCGTTCTGGAAAATGTACGGGATGGCGCTGCCAGATGATGTCTTGAAGAAGGTCTATTACAAGACGGCGCTGAAAGTATTCAAGGGACTACCGCAAAGCGGCTGGCCCCAATAGAACGGTTCCAGGGGTTCCAAAGGTTCCAGAGGTTCCAGAGGTTGGGGTTCTGGTTGAGGTTCAGAACCAACCCCTGGAACTCTTGGAACCCCTGGAACCTCTGGAACCTATTTCTGCTGCCCTGCTGAGGTCTGCGGGGCCGGCGGCACCGAGAAGGTGATGCTCGTGTACATCATCTCCTCCCACGTCTGATCGCCCCACTTCACTTCCTTACTCGGATCAGGGTTCGACTTGTTGGCGGGCGAGTTGTCGTACCACGCCTTGGCGTGGATCTTGGTGCCGGCCGGGATGCGCAGCGGCTGCGCGAACACGTACTCGTGCTGCCAGTTGAAATCGTATTTCGGCACCGAGAGGATCACTTCGGTGCGGCCGTCCGGATAGATCGCTTCATAATGCCAGCGCTTGCCGCGCACGTGGGTGTGCGGCACGAGGCTGTAGAGCAGGATGTCGCGATTGATGGTCATGGTGTTCTCGACCAGGTGATCGGCGGCGCGCGGCGGGATGCTGAGCGAGCCGTTAATCAACGTCGCGGTGTTCAGCACCGTCTTCGGCGCCGTCTTCGCGAATTTCAGCGCCACCTTCGAACGATCGGTCGTCGCCTTGCCGTTGGTCGTGTAGTGCATCTGGAACACGAGCGAATAACCCTTCGGCAGGCGCATCGCGGTGCCTTCCGGGAACACGCGAACGGAATTGCCAGGCACGTAACCGCCGATCGACGGCCCCGATCCCACGGGACGCGGGCGATCGTTAGGGCTCGCGGCGGGACGTTGATCCGCCGGCAGCGGCCGGCCGCCGGTCTGGCCGGGCGGGATCTCGATGCAACACGCAAAACTGAACATCGGCGTCGGGCGCGGCGCGCCCGGCTTGGGAGCAGGACCGAACATGCGATTGAGCATCGCCTGCTGTTGCTGCTTCATCTGCTGCTCGATCACTTCCTTGGGCGGACGTGTCGAGACGATGATGTGATGGACGACCGAGCGATCGCCCGGCTTGATCTCCCACGCCTGGATGTAACGATCCTCGTCGAAGCTCGCGGGCACCTCGAAATACTGGTACGGGACGTCGCCGGTGGCAGGAATCGGGTAGTCCTCCTGCATCGAGAGCACCGCATCCGGCTCGCCGATGGTCCACCCCGTCGTCGCGTACGACGGCGGCGAGGGCATGTCGGCGGCGCTACCTTCCGGTGCGCCGGCCGCGACCCACTTGGCGACCGTCGCCTTGTCGATCTCGCTCAGCATGCGCGCGTTGGCGAACTTGCCGTGCGCGGGATCGGCGTGCCATGGCGGCATCGAGCCGTCGGCGATACGCGCACCAATCGCGCGGGCCCACGGCCGCACTTCCTTGTAATTCATCAACGACATCGGCGCGATCTCGCCGGCACGATGACAGCTCGTGCAGTTGGCGAACAGGATCGGCGCGACGTCCTTCGTGTAGGTGGGTGACGTGTTCTGCTGGGCCGAAGCCGGTACGGCAGAAAACGAAGCCGCAACGATCAACGCCGGGGCAACGAGTCTCCTCATGCGCAAAGCTCCAGATGGAATGAGTTCCGAGACGTCTAGGTTAGCGCATTGCGGTGCCGGTGGCGCGGGCACGTTGCATGGCCTTCACCGACGGCGTGCGGTTCGGCGTGCGCTGTAACGACACCTCCAAAGCGGCGATGGCTTCGGCATTTCGGCCCGAATCCAGCAACATTTCGCCGTAAAACTCGGGTGCGGGCTTGAACGGGTCCGGCGGACCAGACGGTGCGGGCAGCGACAGTTCGACGTCCATCGCCTCTTTTGCGAGCTTCAGCGCCTCATCTTTCTGGCCGCGAGCATACGCCACGAGGGCGCCGACCTGCTTTTCCATGACCGCCACGTACTTGGAGGTGAAGGCGTTCTGGCTCGCTTCGAGCTTCTCGCGCGCGCCGCGCAGCTGCGCCACCGAGGTCTCGGCAGCCTTCAGGTCGCCGCGCTTGGCGGCGGCGTAACCGTTGATGAAGACCCACACGTTGCTGTCCGGCATCTGCATGCCAGGCATCCCGGCATGCGCACCCGTTGCACCCGTTGCACCCGTTGCACCCGTTGCACCCGCCGCACCCGTTGCACCCGTTGCACCCGTTGCACCCGTTGCACTCCAGTCTTCCGTTTCAAGAATCAATCGCGCCCGCATCGCGAGATAGCCGTTGCGGATACCAACATTCGTCGGGTTGCGATCGGCTGCGGCCTTGGCAGATTCGACGTTGCGTTTCGCTTCATCGACGTTGCCGAGCATCAAATTGGCGTATTGCAACCAGCTCAAGGTGTGAAAATCCTCGCGGCCTTCGGCGAGCTTCAAGCGCGTGTTGACGTCAACGGCCGCCTTGTAGGCGGCGATGTTCGAGGTGCGGACGTCGTTCCACATGCCGAGCTGCACGAAGATGTGCGACGGCATATGCAGCGCGTGCGCCGCTGCCGGGGCGATGCCGGCGTACGACCGCGCCGCGGGCAAGCCCAGCGGCGCATGATCGGGATCGTCGAAGGCGTGAATGATGAAATGCGCGGCGCCGGGGTGCTTCGGGTTTTCGGCAAACACCTTCTGCGCAATGGCGGCGGCCTGCGCCTGGCGGCGGAAGCCGCGATCGGTCGGGCGAACGGTCCCGAGCAGCGACAGCGCGTACCACGTCGCCACTTCGTGATCGTCCGGCCACTGCGCGTACATCGCCGCCATCGTGTTCGAGTACGCAACGTCGCGCGCCAGTTTCTCGCCGGGCGAGTAATACAGCACATCGATCGCGCGCAGGAACGCCTTCTCCTTGTCGGTCTTCACCTTCGCCAGACGGCCGTCGAGGGTCGGCGCAATTTTCTCGAGGAT
>DASVFC010000021.1:0-10655 GCA_036380235.1 Vicinamibacterales bacterium | reverse complement strand
CTCTCGCCGTGCCGCAACAACGTCTGCATGCAGCTGATCACGGTCGACGAAGTATTCGAGGCGGTCAGGACTGCAGTGGCCAGTTCCGATCTTTCTCGGAGATCACGGCCGGCTCAAACGGCCACGTGATCCCGAAGGCGGGATCGTTCCACCGCACGCCCGACTCCGCCTGCGGCGCCCACGCCGCCGAGGCGTGGTAATACGCCTCGACGTCATCGGTGAGCGTCAGATAACCGTGCGCCACGCCTTCGGGCATGTAGAACATGCGCCGGTTGTCTGCCGACAGCTCGACCGCGTCCCACTGGCGATAGGTCGGTGAATCGGGACGTAGATCGACGATGACGTCGAGCAGCGCGCCGCGGGTGGCGCGCACGATCTTGGCCTGCGCGTGCGGCGGGTTCTGGAAGTGCATGCCGCGAAGCGTGCCCCGCTTGTGGTTGTAGGCGAGGTTGCATTGCGCCAGCGCCGGGTCGATGCCGTGCCGGCGGAACGCCTCCGGCAGCCACGTCATCGCGAAGAAGCCGCGATCGTCGTGGATCGGCACGATGTCGATGACCCAGGCGCCGGGAATGCGCGACGGCGTGAACCGCATCAGCGACGCGTGCCTTAGAGCCGGAACACGTTCTTGCGCGTCACGCCCTTCAACGCGTTGCGCGTGTCGACCAGCAGCGGGAAGCGGTTGACCATGGCGCTGTAATCGAACACCTTGTGGTCGGTGACGATGACGCCGCAGTCGACATTTTCGTGCATCGCCTTTTCGTCCACGCTCTTCAAGTCGAGGCTCGCGTGCTTGAAGTCCGGCACGTACGGGTCGGTGTAGGACACGCTGGCGCCGCGCTGCGCCAGCAGTTCGAGCACCTCGAGCGCCGGCGATTCACGCAAGTCGTTGACGTCGCGCTTGTAGGCGACGCCAATGATGTGGACGCGCGAGCCGTTGAGCGACTTGCGCTGCGAGTTGAGCGCGTCGATGATGCGCTGCACGACGAACTCCGGCATCGAGCCATTGACGACGCCGGCGAGCTCGATGAAGCGCGCCTCGAAGTTGAACTGGCGCGCCTTCCACGACAGGTAGAAGGGATCGATCGGGATGCAGTGACCGCCGAGTCCCGGCCCGGGATAAAACGGCATGAAGCCGAACGGCTTGGTCTTGGCGGCGTCGATCACCTCCCACACGTCGAGGTTCATGCGATGGCACATCAGCGCCAGCTCGTTGACCAGGCCGATGTTGACGGCGCGGAAGGTGTTCTCGAGCAGCTTGACCATCTCGGCCACGCTCGGCGAGCTCACCGGGATCACCGTATCCATCACCTGTGCGTAGAACGCCACCGCGGCGCGCGTGCTGTCTTCGTTGATGCCGCCCACGACCTTGGGAATGTTCTTGGTCTGATACTGCGGGTTGCCCGGATCGACGCGCTCGGGCGAGAACGCCAGGTAGAAATCCTCTCCGGGCGTGAACCCCTTCGCGGCCAGCGTCGGCTGCACCACTTCGGTGGTGGTGCCGGGATAGGTCGTGGATTCGAGGATGATCAGCTGGCCTTTCCGCAGGACGGCAGCGGTGGCTTCAACCGCCTGCACCACGTAGGTCATGTCCGGATCCTTGGTCTTCCGCAGCGGCGTCGGCACGCAGATGTCGATGATGTCGGCGTCGGCCAGCTGCTTCGGATCCGTGGACGCCACGAACTTGCCGCTCTTGACAACGTGTGCGAGGTGCTCCGACGACACGTCGGGGATGTAGCTGCGCCCCGCCATCAGCTCGTCGACCTTCTTTTGATCGACGTCGTAGCCAACTACCGAAAACCCGGCGCGGGCAAATTCAACCGCGAGCGGCAACCCGACGTAGCCAAGCCCGATGACACCGAGCTTGGCTTCCTTCGACTCGATCTTTTTCAACAATTCCATGTTTTTATCCACGATAGAAAGTACGAATGGCGCCGACGACGGCGGCTTGCTGGGCCGCGGTGAGTTCGGGATAGATCGGCAGCGCCAGAGATGACTGCGCCGCTGCTTCTGCGACCGGGAACGAGCCCGCGGCGTAACCCAGCCCGGTGAAGCACTGCTGCATGTGGAAGGGCACCGGGTAGTAGACTTCGGTGCCGATACCGGTCTTGTCGAGATGCTGCTTCAACCGATCGCGATCGGGCACGCGGATCACGAACTGGTTGTAGATATGCGTGCGGTTGGGCGCCTCGACGGGCAGCGTCACTTCGTCGAGGCCGGCCTCGTCGAACAACGCGCGATAGCGCGCCGCATTCGCGCGGCGCGCCGCGCTCCACTCGGCGAGGTGCGGCAGCTTGACCCGCAGCACGGCCGCCTGCAGCGCGTCGATGCGGAAATTGGCGCCGACCAGATGGTGGTAATACTTTGGCTCCATGCCGTGGGTGCGAATCAGGCGCAGCTTCTTCGCCATCGCATCATCCGTCGCCGTGACGAATCCGGCGTCGCCGAAGGCGCCGAGGTTCTTGCTCGGGAAGAACGAGAAGCAGCCCACCGCGCCCCACGTCCCGATCGGTCGGCCAAGGTATTCGCAGCCGATCGCCTGGGCGGCATCCTCAATCACCGCGATGCCGCGCTTGTTCGCCTCTTCGACGATCGGCATCATCTCGGCGGCCTGGCCGAACAAGTGCACGGGGATGATCGCCTTGGTGCGGGGCGTGATCGCGGCAATCGCCTGGGCGACATCGATGTTGAAAGTGCCGGCCTCGATGTCGACCAGCACCGGCTTGGCACCCACACGCGCGACGCAGCCGGCGGTGGCGAAGAACGAATAGGTCGGGGTGATGACTTCGTCGCCGGGACCGATGTCGAGCGCCATCAACGCCGCGAGCACGGCGTCGGTTCCCGACGACAGGCCAATGGCATGCGGCACGCCGAGATGCGCGCACAGTTCACGCTCGAGGCCTTCAACTTCGGGGCCGCCGATGAATCGCTGGCTGTCGCAGACACGCGTGACGGCGTCGAGAATGGATTGGCGCAGCGGAAGGTACTGCGCCTGGAGATCCAATAACGGGACTGTCACAAACCGTAAATGGTACATCGCGGCGCGGCAAACACGCAAATCATGGCAGCGGCGCACAGCCGCTCACATTTGCACGCCACACCACGACATCGGCTTCGCCTCTCACAGACGCCACGCGCGGGCACGCGCGATCGAGGCGTTCGGCGAGCGGCGACGGCGCGACGGCGACAATCAGGCTGTGTTCGCGCACCACCGCGTGCTGGAAACCTGACGGCTCCCAGAAGATCGCCTTGTCGCGCAGCTCCGGATCGCGCAGCTTTTGCGTGTGGAATCGCCAATATGCGCGGCGATCGTAGGGACCGATCGCCAGCACAACCTGTGGCGCACTGATGTCGCGGTTCAGAGCGGCAAGAGCAGGAGTCAGGTCGCGGAAGTTCGACGGATCGAATCGGGTGACGTAGCTGTCGCGTTCCGCGAATGCGTCGTAGGCCGCGTAGGCGAACACCAGCGGAGTGGTTGCGAGCGCCACGATGGCCGCAGATCGCGCGAACGCAGACGATGAGTGCAGGAGGCGCTCGGCGCCGCGTGCCGCGACGATTGCGACAAACGGCAGCAGCACCAGTTGGCGCTGAATGGCGCCGGGCGTGCCGTACAAGACGGGACCCAACGGGCTGGTCAGCAAGCCGGCCAGCAACACCATGTCGAGCGGACGGGCTCGCAAAGACAGCAGACCGGCCACGAACAGGATCGCGACCGGCGCCGCGAACACGCCGGCCACGCGCACGCCGATGGTCGGGTTAGAGCTGCCGATCAGAAACAGCTGCGCCGGGTTCCAGCACGACCAATACGCCGCCACGAAATCGACAACCCGGTAGTAGCCATTGATGTTGAGCCCGGGGAGCTGCCCGCTGCCGCCGCCATAGCGGTTGAACAAACTTGACCACGCCTCCTGGTGGCCAAGCAACCAGGCGGCGAGGAGAGCGGCGGGAATGAGGAAGCCAGTCGCCGCGGCCGCGCACAGCTTGAAAGCACCTGGCTTCGTCATGCACAGTGCCCAGGTGCACAGCAGGTAAATCGGCATCATCAGCCACGACGAGATGTAACTGAACAGCCCGGCGCCGAGAATCAGCCCACATGCAAACGCGATCCGCGCATGCGGACGTTCGTGCAGGCGCGACAGGAGGTGCAACCACACGATCACGAACGTGATTGGGCAGATGTAATCGAGGGCCTGCCGCGAGAGGAAGAAATAGATCGGCGACACGGCCAGGACGAAAGCCGCGAGCGATGCCGCCCACCGCTGTTCCACGTAACGCCGCGCCGCGACCGCGATCAGCGCGATGTTGACGATTGCCAGCAGCGCGACCGGCAAACGCGCCGCCCATTCCGTGAATGGCAACACCAGGAACGCCGCTGCGTCGAGATATACCAGCATCGCCTGGTACCACAGCCCGGGATCGGTTTCGCGATCGAGCTGCACGACGAGCGGCAGGACTCGCCCATTCAGATCGCGGCCCGTCGTCGCGATCGCGTACGCATGGTTGGCAAAGAACGCCTCGTCGCCGCCAATTGCCGCAGGCGTGTCGTGCAGGCGCACGATATAGAGAATGCACAGCAAGGCCGTGCATGCGGCGACGACGCGGCTCGTCATCGTATGGACGCCGCGCGAGACGCGCGCGACCACGCCCACAGGAGCAAGATCAATCCAAGCAACGGGAAGCCGAAGTATTGATACGCCTCGGCGACGGTGAGGTGGCCGTAACCCGCGGACCGCGCGGCGGCGTCTGCAAACACCACGCGGCCGAACAAGCCGCGCGGCACGACGTTGCCAACCAGCAGCACCGCCGCGGCGAACGTTCCCCACAGCCACGGATCCGACCGCAACAGGCAGGCGGCGAGCACGTAACTGAACGCGCCGAGCGCAAGCACCATGTAGTCCTGCGAAATCTGCGGGGCCAGCACCAGCATTGCCACCGCGACCAAAGCCCACTCCCAGTAGCGGCGATCGGCCGCGTCCGACCACTTGCGGATGAACACGTGCCAGCCGAACCACGCGACCGCGATCACCTGCGCAATCAGTCCAACCGTTGTCGCTAGCGCACGGCGCTCGGGCGGCACGATCACGTAATAGCCAACCTGATACGTGGCGATCGCGTTAGACCCCGGGGCCTCGAGATAGCCGAACATCTTGGATGCGACACCGCGAATCGAAATGTTCTCGTGCCACAGCATCCCGGCGCCGTTGGCGCCATTGCCGAAGCCTTCGCCGCTGATCGCGGCACGGAAGATCATCGGTAGGTAGCCCCAGCCCATTTGATAGCCGTACACCGCTTGCGACAGCGTCACCAGCGCCGCGAGCGCAATGATGGCGTAGACAAAGGTTCGGCGATCGCGGAGGAGCAAATACGCCAGGAACACCAGCGGCAGCATCTTCACCAGCGCGGCGGCGGCGATCGCCCACGCCGTCACCCAACGCCGGCCCTCGAGAAAAGCAGCGCCGGCAACAGCCATCAGCGCCAGCTCCCATAACTCGACGTTTTTGATCGCCAGCACGCCGTAAAGCGGGCTGAAGTTGAGCCACACGAACAGCAAGGCCGGCGTCGCGAACCACGGCAGCTGCCGTCCCTGTCGTGCTGCCCATGTGTCCATCGCGCGCCGCGTCGCCAGGAATGCGATTGCGATGGCCAGCCAGTCGAGTACATAGCCGTACCACGCAATCACGTCGTGCCGAGCCGTGATGCGGTAGAGCGGGTGAAACAGCATCAGGAAGATCG
Source organism: Vicinamibacterales bacterium (assembly GCA_036380235.1). GTDB lineage: Bacteria > Acidobacteriota > Vicinamibacteria > Vicinamibacterales > UBA2999 > 12-FULL-67-14b. Next base: position 4,925 of record DASVFC010000021.1, on the reverse strand, counting down.
GCCCGTACTGCCGCGGGTGATCGACGGTAGCCTCACCGGTGGTGAACAGGCGATGCAGTGGCTGCAACTCTTCGATGACCTGCAGCACGTTCGGCTCACGCAACGGCTGCATGACGCCGGACGCAATCACATGGATGGCGGAGTATACGGCGGCGGCGACGAAGAGCGCCTTCAGGTGCCAGGGCTGGCGGCGGAACGACGCGATTGCACTCTGCACGCGGTGATCATCCCATGGCGCGCGCTCAACGCAACGCCGGCGCGCCGCCCTCGCGCTGAAAGTAGCGACGCACGCCGAACAGGACGAGCGCCGCGGCGATCAACCCGCCAAGCGGCCACAAGGTCTCCGGCGCACGCAACGCGCGCAGCCCGTCGAGGCGGGTGCGGCTGACCACGCTGTAGAGAAAATGTGCGAGCCACATGACGTGGGCGGCCGCGAGCAGCCGCCACGACCGTCCGCGATGCACCGACAGGCCCGGAAGCGCCGCGGCCATCAGCGCCACCTGCAGTACGCCGGTTACGAGGGCAGGGTCGCGCAGAGTCGGATAGCCGCTCCCCGGTGCCGCGATCAACCGCAGATCGATCGCCACTGCGTAGAGTACCGCGGGTGCCCACAAGACGATGAGCGCCCACACGACCCAGGATAGATGGGCTGCCAGCCAGATCATCGCGTCAGCATCCATTCGACACCGCGCACCCACAGCACCTTCGCACCGGCGATCTGCAATTGCGCAAACGCCAGCACGGCCAGCACGCCGAGGCCGACACGATGGCCCCAGAACACCATCCCGCCGTTGCGCAGCTCGTCGACCACCTCCCTCGTGATCACGAGCAACAGAGGCGTCGAGACGATCACGAACACGCGCGTGAAGTCGAAGGTGAGCACGGCCAGCGACGTGGCCATGATCAAGACCACGACCCGTCTCGCGGTGAGCGCTGACGGTCGCGCCAGATACAGCCAGAAGGGGCCGAGCGCTGCCACGATGTAGGTCAGCGGATATGCCGCGACACGACGCAGCAGGTCGGCGGCGTTGGCCAGCATGAAGTCGAATCGCGACGCCGGAACCGATTGGAGCAGGAAGAACGTGAACGCAACTGATCCGGTGAGGCCGGCAATCGCTCCGTACACGACGGCTCGCGCGGGACCGTACAAGATCGAGTGAGCGATCAGGATCGCCGTCGCCAGCTCGCGGTGACAGGCAATCATCAACACCGCGAGCAGAGCCTGTGTGAACGGCGATCGAGTACAGACGAGCAACAGGTAAAACGAGAGCAGGTAGGGATCGCTCTTGCCGATCCACGTCAACACTACGAATAGCAGCGGAGAACCCGCGAGCACGATGAGGCCCGCGGCCCGGCCGCTCGCCGAACACAACGTGGTAAGGCAATGAAACAGGGTCGCGGCAAAGAAGATCAGACCGGCGCCATGGACGACCACGAACGCGGCGTCGAAGGTCAGCCCCTGGCGCTGGTAATACGACCCGAGCAAGAATGTGAACGGAGACCCGTAAAGAAATTGTTGCGCGGGATCCAGCGCCACCGCGAATGGCGCTGCGGTGATCGTCCGCCACTCAACGGTGTCGATGGTGCGCCATCCGTACAGCCACACCAACGCCGGCAGCATCAGGAGCGCCAGGGTGGGCGCGCGGCGCATAGCCATCTGCAAGTGATCTCGGACGTGAGCCACTTAGCATAGCGGGTTATGATGCCGACCGTGTGGAGCGTGCGCGGAAGCGTGATTTGCGGCCTGATTCTGGCCATTTTGTACACCGCTTCGCCTCTGTTCATGCTGACGCTGGCGGGGTCCGCACTGCTGATCGTCGCTGCCGGCCGCGGGCTCGACGCTTCCGAACGTCGCCGGCTGACCGCCCTGCTTGCCGGCGCCCTCGCCGTCAGATTCATCTTCATCGGCATCGTGCTCGTCGGTGGCATCCCGTATCTGAACGATTTGAGCATCGGCGCGCTGCGCGGCGACGACGCGTATTACATGGGGCGGGCGATCCGCGCCCGCGACATCATCCTTGGGCTGACGCAGGGTAAATACGACTACTTCGTCGTCACCGACGAATACGGCCGGACCAGTTATTTGCAGCTGCTGACGGTCTTCCAGGTCCTTTTCGGCCCCACACCGTACGGCATGCGCGCGTTCAACGCGCTCCTGTTCGTCACCGGCGCCGTGATCCTGTTCCGCCTGGCGCGGCGCGGCTTCGGCGAGTGGCCGTCGTTTGTGGCGCTGACGGTAATCCTTTTTCTCCCGTCGCTGTTCGTTTCGTCGGTCTCGTTGATGAAGGAGCCGGCGTACTTTCTGACCACCGCGGTGCTGTTGTGGTGTGCGCGCACGATCCTGCGTCGAGAATCATGGCGCAATGCGTTGATCGCCATTGCCGCCGGCGCGGTGTGCCTCTGGATCCTCGACGATCTGCGGCGCGGCGCGTTGACTCTTGCGATCGCCGGCATCATCACCAGCATCGTGATGCTGATCGCGTTCGCCAACGCCCGGCGGGCCGTCGCCGCAATGGCGCTCGCGGTGATCGTGGTCGCGCTCGCACTGACCCAGGAAAACGTCCGCGCGCGCGCCACAGATGCCGTCACCAGCGTCGCCAAGACGCATGGTGGCCACGTGTTTACCGTCGGTCATGCCTACAAGCTGCTCGACGACGGTTTCTACAAGTTTCCCGGAACGCCGATCGCCTGGGGCATCCAGCTGACCGAAGATCAGGCCTTGCGTTTTCTGATCCGCGCCGGCATCAGCTTCATCGTCACGCCCTTGCCATGGGAAATGGTGTCGCTGAGCGAGCTCGCATTTTTTCCCGAACATGTGTTGTGGTGGTTGATAGTGGTGCTGATGCCGATCGGCTGCGTCGCGGGCTGGACGCGCGATGCGCGGACCACTGCCTTGTTTGCCGGCTTCGTGCTGCCGACCGCCGCCGCGCTCGCGGTGACCAACGGCAACGTCGGTACGCTGCTGCGGTTGCGCGGGCTGGTGACGCCGCTGATGATTTGGGTCGCCGCGCTCGGCGCATTCGCGCTGGCCGAGCGGATGCTGGCACGGCGGGCTGGTGAATCGACGGCTGAGGAGGCCCGGTGATCGATCGGAACGGACGGCTGTTCGGGCGCATCAACTTGATCGATGCGGCGGCAATTGCCGTCGTGCTGTTCCTGATCCCGGTCGGCTATGCGACGTACCTGTTATTCAGGCCGGCACGGCCGGCGATCGACAGCGTGTCGCGCGTCGATGTCACCGCCGAGGAACGGCGCGTCGCCGGCGGCAGCATGCTCTCGGCCAAGCTGAAAGTCCGCGGCAGCGGCTTCAACCCGCTGTTGCGTGCGCGCCTCGGCGATCACGAAACGCTCGGGTTCGTGTTCGAGAACCCGAACTCGGCCGACGTGCTGGTCGGGCTCGTCCCGGCAGGCCGTTACGATCTGATCTTGTATGACGGCGTCCAGGAAGTCGCGCGCGCGCGCGACGCGGTGGACATGCAGCCGCGCATTCCGACCTCGGTGCGCGCCTATGGATGGTTGACGCTGCTGACACCCGCCAACGAGTTGAAGGCCGGCTTCGCCTCGGATCCGAATGCGCCCGGCGCGTTCCGCATCATCTCGATCGGCGAGCCTCGGCCTGCCCGCTCGCGCGTCATGGTCGGCGACGTGGTAGCTGATCTGCCGGTGAAGGACCTGGTCGAACGCGCCGCCGAGCTGGTGGTCAACTGCGACTGGCCCAGCGCGTTTCCCTGCGCCATTGGCGGGCAGGCGTTGTCGCAACCGCCGCCGATCACCGTGGTGCTGCCGGGCAGCTACGTCTTCCAGATCGAGGAGATCGGTCCGCCGGCACAGCCTGCAAAGGCCACGGTCCGGGTGCAACTGACGAACGCTCCAGCCGCCATGCGCCGGGGCGATCGAGACGATCTCACGAGCGCACGTGCGGCGGAGATCACCGCCATCGACGGACAGACCATCACGCTGATCGCCGGCGTCGATGAATCGCGCGAGGGCTGGCGCTACCGCGGTCAGCTCCTCGCGCCCGGATCCCGATTCACGATCAAGACGCCGGATTACATGGCTGCCGGCACGGTGATGGGCATGACTCTTGAAAGTAGAGGGACGCCATGAACGGCGAATTCCCCCTCGCGCGCCGTGCGGCCAGGGACAGCCGGCTCGGCCACTGGCTTGAAGGCGCCCGCGCGAGCCTAATCGCATCGTGGCTTTCTTCGGCCATCGGCGGCGTGGTTCGCCACACCGTCGAGAAATTCCACGCCACCGCCGTTGCGGATCGCATTCGCTGGATTGCGATAACCATCGCAACAGCGTCGATCGCGCATCTCGGATTGCGTTTGATGTTGTCCAGCACGGTGATCTCGGCGTTGCCAACGCTGGTTTTCGCCGGCACCGCCGCGCTCGGCGCGGTCGTTGCCTGGCAAGCCGTCGCCTTCGAGCGCGCGTGGCGGGAACGATGACGGACATCGACGTTGCCGTCATCGGTGGCGGCGTTACCGGGCTGGCCTCGGCGCTGGCGCTGGCCGAACGAGGGGCCAGCGTTTGCGTCCTTGAAAGCGCCGCCAAGGTCGGCCGCGCCACCAGCACGCACAACAGCGGCGTGATTCACGCCGGCATCTACTACCCGACCGGATCGCTCAAGGCTCGGCTCTGCGTCGAAGGCCGCGATCGGCTGTATGAGTTTTGTCCGAAGCACAACGTCCCGCATGCCCGATGCGGGAAGTTCATCGTCGCATCGACGCCCGAGGAGACCAAAGAGCTGCCGAAACTGAAAGCGCAGGCAGAGGCAAACGGCGTCCGCGTCATGGATGCCGATCAGGCGTTTCTAAAGGAGAGAGAGCCTCACGTAGCTGCGGCGGCCGCGTTGTGGTCGCCCGACACCGGCGTCGTTGAGGCCGAAGCGCTCGTCAAAGCACTCGAACATCTGTGCCGGC
>DASVFC010000020.1:0-3168 GCA_036380235.1 Vicinamibacterales bacterium | reverse complement strand
CCGCCAAACGCGATCTGTTCGACCCGCTCGCGGCGGAAGTATTCGAGCCATCGCCGTACCGTGGTGTCGAACTGCTGGCGATCGCGCGCGCGCAGTTCGCTATTCCAGCGCATCGCGTAGTTCAAGGGATCGAGCGTCGCGTAATGCAGAAACAGCGCGTCGCAGCCAGTGCCTTCGACCCAGGGTTCGATGGCGGCGGCCCAGTCACCGTCGTGAATCCAATTGCACAACACGGTGGCAAAGCCGCCATCGGCGAGGTGACGCGCTGATTCCCGCACGACCATCCGCGAAACGTGGTCGCGCGTCAGGCCGCCGTCGCGATAGGTAAAATCGGTATCCGGCGAGATCACGTACGGCGGATTGCAGGCAATCGTGTCGAAGCGCTCCCCCTCGACCGGACCATACCAGCTGCCCTCGCGGACCTGGATGTTAGACATGCCGTTCAGCGCCGCGTTGAACGTCGCGAACGCCAGCGCGCGCGGATTGATGTCGACGGCGATCACGTCCGCTGCGTGCCGCGCCAGCAGCAGCGCCTGCACCCCCGATCCCGTTCCGAGGTCGAACGCCCGCTTGGCTGGCCGGCGGATGGTCAACCGCGCAAGCGTGTCGCTGGCCGGCACGGCGCCAAGGACGATGTCGGGATGGGACGACGGGATGTCGCTCGCTACCAGCAGCCCATGGTGCGGCCGAATCAGGCACAGCGGATGGACCAGCCCATCGCGGATCTCGATCACGTCCAGCGCTCCGAGATCGGCAAGCGTCAGCGGCGCGAATGCCGCTTCCACGTGACGCCGTTCGACGGGCACGCCCAGGCACAGCAGCCTGGCCGCAACCGACAACGGCGACGCGTCGGTGCGCACGTCGCGTGACTCGAACGACCACGGATCGGCGGTCGGCCCGGCGCTGACCGCCTGGCGAATGCCGTCTTCCGTGAACCCGATCGCGGCAAGGTGCTGCGTAAGTAATCCAAGACGCCGGCGATCGACCGCCGGAGTCTTGAGTGATTGGAGGGCCACGTGGCGGGCAGTCTACTGCGATTGACGCGGCGGCCGCATCCACCAAATCTGTAATATAGCTGTGTTTGCGTAGGCATCTGGCGCTGGTCGCGCTTTACGGACTGCTCTCAATCGTCTTCTGCTGGCCGCTGTTCGAGATGCCTCAAGGCCTCGGCAGCAACGACTGGGATCAGCACCTCTTTTACTACGGAGTCGTACTCAAGAATGTGATCGAGTACGGCCAGATGCCGTACTGGAACCCGTGGTACTGCGGCGGCAACGTGATGTGGCAGAACCCACAAGTCGCATTGCTGAGTCCCGTGTATCCGCTCACCCTTGTGATCTCGTTGCAGCTGGCGATGAAGATCAACATCTTGCTGCATGACTGGATCGGTTTCATCGGCATGCATCTGCTGCTGACGCGGATCACCGGCGTCACTTTCCTTCCGGCCGTGATCTACCTGGCCACGCTGGTGACGGCCGCCGGCGCGCCGGCCATTCATCTTCGCGTCGGTCACAGCGTGTTCTTGCCAGGGTTCTACCTGCCGCTGCAGCTCTACTTTTTCTTTAAGGCGTTCAAGACCGGCGAATGGAAGTACGTGCTGTTATCGTCGATGACGCTGGCGGCGATGGTGTTCAACGGTGGCACGCACATCCTGCCGATGTCGGTGGCAGCGCTCGGCACCTTCGCGGTCGTCGCCGCGATCGGGCGGCGCGACTGGCGGCCGATCGCATTCGTCACCTTGTTCGGTATTGCGGCCGTCGCCTACTCCGCGCCAAAGCTGCTGCCGGTCGCGCAGTTCGTGGCCGGCGAAGAATTCTGGGACACGCGCAATCCCACCGAGAAGCCGGATCTCGTGACGATCGACATCCTGAAGCAGACCTACCTGGTGCCGACGCAGGAGGTGGGTGGACGGCTCGCGATGCAGCGTCACGGGTGGCACGAGTATGGGAACTACATCGGGCCGGGATCGGCGATTGCCCTCGTCGCCGGGCTGATCTGGGTGCTGGTGCGCCGCGCGCCCTCGCATCACTGGTTTGGCGTGTCGCTGGCGCTCACCACTATCGTCTTGTTCCTGTTGTCGCTTGGCGAGTTCAGCCCGTACGCGCCGGCCGTGCTGACGCAGCACCTCCCGCTGTTCGAGAACTTCCGCATCCCGAGCCGCTACACGATTCCCTTCCTGCAATTTGCCGCGTTGACGCTCGGCTGGACGTTTCGGTCGATCGTCGCGCGCTACGGGTTTCCGCGTGCGGCGCGACTCGCCGTGGCGATCGCCTGCACGATTGCAGCGGCGCACCTGATCGCCGTCAATCGTTGGCACCTGAAAGACGTCTTCAACCAACCGCCTTTTGATACGGAGTTCAGGTGGATGGCCGGTCCGGCCGAAATTGCGACCGACAAAGACAGCAACGCTTATGTCGCCGGTTCACCCATGCTGCGCGCGCTGGTCGAACATCGCGCCTTCTTTTACTGCTACGAATCGTTGCAGTTGCAACGCGGTGCCGCGCCGGAGCGGCCGCCACTGTGGGTCGAGGGCCCGGCAAGAATCAGCGACGTCGAGTTCACGCCGAATCGTCTCTCATTCAACGTGTTTGGCGGTCCGGAGCCGGCGAAGCTGTTGATGAACTACAACTGGAGTGCGGGCTGGTCGACCAACATGGGGACCATCGAACCGATGGGCGAGCCCGGGAAGATCGCGACGGTGACGATTGCGCCCGGACAGACCGGCCGATACGCATTTTCGTTTACGCCGCCCGGGCTCTCCGCCGGAGCGGCGGTGTTCGCGATCGCGGCGCTGGCCTCAGCCGCAGCGTGGCGGCGCCGCACTTCACCTATTTTTTAGCGCTCTCGGCCACCACGATTGCGATTGCGTCGCCCTTCGGCGACACTGCCAGCCGGGTCACGGCGCCAAGATTGTGCGCCGCCGCATCGAACACTTCCGTCCACGCGCTCGCGCCACGTGTCCACGAATAAATCTTGGTGCCGCCGCTCATCAAGATGGTCTTGCCGTCTGGCATCCACGCCATGTCCCGCTCGTTGTTGCCCTCGACGACCTTCGTAAGCGGATCGATCTTCTTCGAATCCACGTCGATCTGCTTGACCCAGAACTCGCCTGACGGTTCGCGGTGCACGAAGCTGATCGCGCGCGTCCCCGGGATGCGATGCAACGAG
>DASVFC010000019.1:0-2595 GCA_036380235.1 Vicinamibacterales bacterium | reverse complement strand
GATGACCTTCGGGTTCTTCTCGTCGACGAGCTTGCGCAGGCCTTCGTACTGCGCGTCGTTGTGGGTCGGCACGAGCGTGTAGATGCCGTCGTAATCGAAGCGGCCGACCGAATATCGTTCGACCGGCTTGCCGCCGCCGGGATTGAAGAAGACGAGAAGGGTGCGCCGGCGCGATGCGTAGTAAGTCATCGGCGCCATCGACTGAAATACCGGGTCTTCGTTGTACTCGCGCGTCGGGATGATCCACATGTCGATCCCCTCACGCGTCATCAGCGGCCCGAGCACGGTGTCGTAGCGTTTCTTGATCCACGGCGTGACGATCGCGTTCTGCTCGCGATGCGTCAGCACGCGCTGCGTGGGGTCGGGATACTGGACGGATTGTGCGTGGGGAATCGCGCACAGCAAGCTGGTGAACGTCAGGACGGCGACGGCGAATCTGCGGCTCATAGCCGATTAGTCTACCGCCTAACACGAAGGACACGAAGGACACGAAGGGCACGAAGAATACTTCTCTAAACGCCAGTGCCGCTAAGCGGCATTTGCCTTTAGAAAAGTTTCGTGTCTATGACAGCACATACCCGGCTTTGACGAACGGCATCGTCCTGATTCTCTCGCCCGTCAGCGCCGCGATGGCGTTCGCCACGGCCGGCGCAATCGGCGGGAGCGGCGGCTCGCCGAATCCGGTCGGCCTCAACGCGCTCGGAATGAAATGTGATTCGATCGCCAGCGGCGCTTCGCGGAGGCGAATCAGCCGGTAGTCGCCGAAGTTCCGCGACGTGGCGCGGCCTTTCTCGATTGGCACCTCGCCGTAGAACGCGGCACCGAGGCCGTCGATGATGCCGCTCTGCATCTGCGCTTCGAGCATCATCAGGTTCACGGGCTGTCCGACATCACCGACGGAAACCACTTTGTGGATAGTCACGCGCTTCTGGTCGTTGCCGCCCGGCGCGATCGAGATTTCGACGACGTGGGCGCAGTAGGAGCCGAAGGTGTAATGCATGGCGATGCCGCGCGCGCGGCCGGCGGGTGCGGGCTTGCCGAATTCACCGCGCTCCGCTGCTTGCAGCAGCACGTGTTTCATCCGTGATGGATCGTATGGGCTGACCGCGCTTTCGCTCTTCGGCACATCTTGCGGCTCGCCCAGGATCTCGAGCCTCATATCGACGGGACTGCGCTTCGCTCGCGCCGCCAGCTCGTCGATCGTCGTCTCGATGGTAAACGCGTTCGCGACGTGTGCGGGTGCGCGCCAGGCGCCGGTCGCAACGCCTGTCAGCGGGGCGCCGTAGCGCAGTCGTGCGTTCGGAATGCGCGCCGGCGTGAGATCGGCATCGAGCTGATCGACGCGCTGCACGCGTCCGCAGTAGGCGCCGTAGGTTTCCGTCGAATGTTCTCCGCGCGGATCTTTGCGATATACGTTCCTCGAGCAGCTGGTGATGATGTGGTCCCAGGCGACGATCTTGCCTTCGGCGTCCACGGCTGCGCGGAGCCGCTGCACCGATGCCGGGCGGTAGTAATCGTGCTGCAGATCGCCTTCGCGGCTGTCGACCACCATCACTGCGCCGTTGATCGCCTTGGCGATGAACGCGGCTTCCGCGGCGTAGTCCGACATCAGCCGGCGGCCGAAACCGCCGCCAATGCGCGTCACCTGCACGTGCACCTTGTCCATCGGCAGCCCGGTGGCTCGCGCGACAATCGATTGCGCGCTCATCGGCATCTGGATCGGGCCGCGCACCCACATCTCGCCATTCCGAAAATCCGCCGTGCAGTTGTGCGGCTCGAGGGTGGCGTGTGAGACGAACGGATATGAGAAGGTGTTGTCGACGACGATCGCGGCGGATGCCAGCGCGTCATCCACCCGCCCGGAGTTGTGCAGCGTTGCCGGCGGGGCAGCGAGGAGCTTCTGGAACTGCTCGTTCAGGGTCGCGTTGCTTTCATTTGCGTACGGGCCCTCTTCCCACTCGACGATCAACGCCTCGCGGCCTTTGAATGCGGCCCACGTTGAATCGGCCACCACGGCAACGCCCGGCATCAGGAATGTAGGGTTGTCGAGGCCCTTGATCTCCACGACGTCGCGGACGCCGGGCACTTGACGCGCTTTCGTCGCGTCAATCTTCAGGGGTCTGCCGTTGAAGACGGGGCACTTGGCAACGGCGGCGAATCTCATATTCGCGATGCGCACGTCGATGCCGAACAGCGGCTGCCCTGTTACCACCTTGTGGTTGTCGACGCCTCTGACGCGCGTTCCGACGATGCGATAGTGGTTCGCATCCTTGAGCGGGACATCACGCGGAACCGTCATCGTTGCCGCGCGAGCCGCGAGTTGGCCGAAGCGTCTTTCACGCTTGCTCGCCGGATGTCGCACGGTATGAAGCGTCGTCTCGCATTCGGCGGCCGGCACACTCCATTCCGTTGCCGCCGCCGCGATTAGTAGCGCGCGCGCGGTGGCGCCGACGCGGCGCAGGCGATCCCAATCCGAGCGAATCGCGTCGCTGCCGCCAACGCCCTGTCCGCCATACTTCGCGTCCAGTGGTGCATCGTCGACGCGCACCAGGGTCCAGTCGGCGTCGAGCTCTTCGGCGATCAGCATCGGCAGTG
>DASVFC010000018.1:0-3116 GCA_036380235.1 Vicinamibacterales bacterium | reverse complement strand
CCCCGCGACTGCCGAAGTGAGGCCGGGTGGGCGCTGCCGGATACGGGAACAGTTCGGCGAGCGACTTTCTCACACCGGGCGAGACGTTCATCACGACATCGCCGCGCCGCAGCTGGCTTGGATGCGTCAACCCGCACGCGTGCGTGATCATTTGCAAGTCACGTTCGAGCGTCAGGGCGTAGTTCGCTACGCGCACGCCTTTGTCAGTGGGATCCAGTCCCGACTGCAGCCACCGATTCTGCGTCGTCACCCCGGTCGGGCAGGTGTTGGTGTGGCACCGCAGCGCCTGGATGCAGCCTATGGAAAACAAGAACCCGCGGCCGATGTGCACCAAGTCGGCGCCGAGCGCGAGATGGGTCGCGACGTCGCCGCTGGTGGCAATCTTGCCCGCAGCCATCAGGGCAATGTCTTCGCGCAATCCTGAGCGCCGCAACGCGTTATCGACAGCGATGATGGCGTCCATCACGGGCAGCCCGACGTAGTTGGCCAGCGCCAGCGGCGCCGCGCCCGATCCGCCCTCGTTGCCATCGACGGCTATGAAGTCGGGACCGTCACCGCGCCTCCGAATCTCGCGACACAGATCGTCAATCTCTGCGCTTGAGCCGACCACCATCTTGAGACCCACGGGCTTCCCAGTCAGTGTCCGGACGCGATCGATGAAGTCGAGCAGCGACGACGAGTCGTCGAACTCCTCGAATCGATTCGGCGACTGGCAATCCACGCCCATCGGGATGCCGCGGATGGCAGCGATTTCCGACGTGATCTTCTCTTTCGGGAGCATCCCGCCCTTGCCGGGCTTTGCACCCTGCGCCAGCTTGATCTCGATCATCTTGACTTGCGGCAGCGCCGCGATCGCCGCAAACTTCTCGTCGTCGAACTGGCCTTCAGGCGTACGGCATCCGAACTTGGCGGGCCCGATCTGGTACAGGATGTCTGCACCGCCCTCGACGTGATACGGCGACAGCGACCCTTCGCCCGTGCTCATGTAGCATCCGGCCAGATTCGCGCCTCGCGACAGCGCGCGCACCGCGTTCGGTGACAACGCGCCATAGCTCATACCCGAGATGTTGGCGAACCGTCGCGGCTGATACGGCTGCGCCCGCTTGGCGCCGATAATCCTCGGCCGCGGCAAGCCGGCCTCGGTGGGGTCGGCCTCCTTGAGCGTCGGGTACATCGACGGCACGATGTGCATTCTGCCGGGCTCGTTGTGATCGACCTGCGACCCGAAGCCGACCATGTTGTTCTGGCCTTTTGCCGACGCATACACCCACGAGCGTGTAACGCGGTTGTACGGGCGCTCGTCAAGATCGCCCGCGAAAAAGTATTGCCGCAACGGCTGTCCCATCTCCTCGAGCAGATAACGGAAGTGGCCGACCACCGGAAAATTACGCGTCACCGAGTGCTGACGCTGAGTCAGATCGCGCACTGCGACGATTGCGATGATCAGGCCGACAAAGCCCAGGGCAATCAACATCAGGCTCACGAGTGTGCTCCTTCGCGCATGCGTTGCCGCCACCCGACAACACCAATCAGGGCGGTCACGGCGAAGCCGACGAACAACACCGCACCTAACGCCGACACAAGAGACATCGCTGACATCCTCCTTCACACAGATCGGTGAATGCCACCTTCAAGAGCAACATCCATTCCCGCGATTTGTGGTCCGAATGCTCGGGAACGCATCGGTCGGCCGGCGGCGCGGCGTTTCAGATCGAACGGTGAGTTTCAATATGAAACGTGCATCATGCGCAAACAGCGGCAACTGCAACGATCCTCCCGTTCGCCGGCGCGGTACGGTTCGTGCTCCTTGTGTTGCGGAGGTCTACATGATCGCGATCAAACACATTCTCGTCGCCACCGATTTCAGCGAGCCCTCCGGCGTGGCCCTCAGCTACGGGCGTGACCTGGCGCGGGCCTACGACGCAACGCTGCACGTCGTGCACGTCGTCCAGGACCTGATCGCGCTGCACGGTGATCAGATCGGGTTTGCGACTGCCGATGTCGAACGCAGCATCGAAGCCGCCGCTGGCCGGGAGCTTGACGCGGCAATCACTGATAACGATCGCGACAGCCTGAATGTCCGGACGATGATCAGGCGCTCGCCAAACATCGCGCACGCCATCACTGAATACGCAAAGGACAACGCGATTGATCTGATCATCGTTGGAACTCACGGCCGCGGCGCGTTGCAACGGTTCCTCATCGGCAGCGTGGCGGAGCGCGTCATGCGCACGGCGCCGTGCCCGGTGCTGACCGTTCGCACGCCCGGGCGTGACTTCATCGATACACCCGCTGACGGCGTTGCTAACACTGGCCAGATCGAGCAGCAAGTCTAGTTTGCGGGGAAACGCCAGGTGCGCTTAGCGCATCTAACTAGTGCAGCCAGCCAACGTCTCACTCGAAAGGAGCGAGCGCATGTTCGACACCATTCTCAATCCATCGTCTGGAGTTCCGCGTCAGCGATGGACGACGAAAGCAATGTCGGCGGTGGCGCACGTCGCGGTGATCGGTGTGGCGGCGCTGTCGGCGCTCTACGCGACCGAGGTATTGCCGGAACCACGCGAAAGCATGACAGTGTTCTTTGCGGCGCCGGTGCCGCCGCCACCTCCGCCTGTTCCCGCAATAGAGGAGCCCGAACCGAAGCGCGCCCAGCCGGTGGTCACCAGGCGATCGACGCCGCGCACCTCGCCCGTGATCGCGAAGGCGCCGATTGCCGCGCCAATTGAGGCGCCGTCAGCGATCACGCCCGAGACTGGTCTCGAGGGTGGCGAGTTTTCTCGCGCGGCGATCGAGCCGGGATTTGAAAACGGTCTTCCCGGCGGAGTGATCGGCGGGATTGTCGGTGGAGTGGGCATTGCTCTGCCGCCGCCTCCTCCTCCGCCGGCGCCGGCCGCTCCCGTGCGCGTCGGTGGCGAGATCTCAGCACCGCGACTGGTGCATCGGGTCGATCCCGAGTACCCGCTGATTGCGCAAAGCGCGCAGATCCAGGGGATTGTAATTCTCGAAGCGACAGTTGACCGTTCCGGTGCGGTTATTGACACTAAGGTGGTGCGGTCGCACTCGGTGCTCGACGAAGCCGCGGTCGACGCCGTCCGCCAATGGCGATACGAGCCATT
>DASVFC010000017.1:0-4591 GCA_036380235.1 Vicinamibacterales bacterium | reverse complement strand
GCGGTTTTGATTCCTGAAGACATCGTCGGGCCGTTCTGGCCTGTGGCGGTCAAGGCGGCGCACGCGAACGGCGTCCCGGCGATCGTGTTCCCATATACCCTCGCGGATCGTAAGGAGGCACTGCAGAGCCTCAGGCAGGATCCGCTTTTCCAAACGGCGTCGAACGTCATTGGTGCTGAGCTCTTCCCCGCCTGGCGTTGGAAAGGCGACGACTTCGATCTCGTCAGGCTACCCGAAGATCAAATTTTCGCCCATCAGCGGCTGGGTATCGCGCCCCCCGACCCGTGGATGATGAATAGCGGATTCGCGGACGTCATCTGCGTCGACAGTGAAGCCACCTTCGACTTCTTCCGTGATGGTGGGATTGCTCCAGAACGGATGCGGGTGGTTGGGTCGGCGAGTCAGGACGAGATGTTCAGGCGCTTACGGGAGCGCGACGCGCATCGAGCCGGCCTCGAACGGACCTACGCCCTCTCGTCGACGAAGCCGCTCTTGCTGGTAAGCGGATGTCCAAACCAGCTCGGCGCGAATGCCCCCTCCTGCGTGTTCTCCACCATGGAGGAACTCGCCGACGCTGTCGGAAGGACGCTGGCACCCCTGACACAGCACTTCAATTTACTGGTCCGCCCCCATCCCAATTACCCTGGGTTTGGCGAGCTGCTCAAGCGACATGGTTTTGTTGTGGCCAGAGACAACACCGCGCACCTGATTCCGCTCGCTGATGTCTTCGTCGCCTTTGCTTCAGCGACGATCCGGTGGGCCATCGCCTGCGGCGTACCGACGGTGAACTACGACGTGTTCAACTACGGCTACACGGAATTTTCGGAAGTGGCGGGCATCGACACCGTCAATACGCTGCAGGCCTTCGAGTCAAGCTGTGCGCAACTTGCCTTGCCGGCACGCGTCACCGAACTCCACGATCGAATTCGAAAGGCGAGCCCACGCTGGGCGGTGATGGATGGCGATAGCTTGAGCCGTATTCAAATAGAGATCGAGAAAGCGAGCCGGGCATGCGCGAAGTGACTGTGGCCATTGTCGGAGCAGGCGGCATGGCGAGAGAGCATGTCCGGGCTTTCGCGTCGCTGCCCAACGTGAAAGTTGCGGGTTTGACGAGCCGAACGCGCGCCAAAGCCGATGCGCTGGCGTCGGAGCTGGGCATTCCTGTCGTCGCAGATTCCATCGACGAACTGCACGCGCTCACCAATGCCGACCTCGTCATCGTCGCCGTTCCGGAACTGTCGGCGAACCCCGTGGCAATAAAGACGTTTGCGCATCCCTGGGCGGTGCTGATGGAGAAGCCCGCCGGTTACGATCTGACCGACGCCGAGACGATCGCCGCCGCTGCGCGCGGCCGCAGCGCGCCGGTGATGGTGGGATTGAATCGGCGGTTCTATTCGAGCGCGCGGAGCATCAAGGCCGATCTCGAGTCCCGCCCGGGAGAGAAGCGCTTCATCCACGTGCAGGATCAACAGAGCTACGAGGAAGCGCGGCGCTACAACCATCCGCCGCAGGTGGTCGAGAAGTTCATGTACGCGAACTCGATTCACTTGATCGACCTGATTCCGTTCTTCGCGCGCGGAAAAGTATCGCGCGTGCAGCAGGTGACGCCGTGGCGCGGAGAAGAAACCGAGGTGATGATCGCCTATGTCGAGTTCGACAGCGGCGACACCGCGCTGTACGAGGGGTTGTGGAAAGGGCCGGGTCCGTGGGCGGCCAACGTCAGCACGCGCGGCAAACGCTGGATCATGCAGCCGCTCGAGGATGCGATCTATCAGAACGCGGGCGAGCGCGCCCGCCACACCATCGAACGATCGGACGAAGACAAGCAGTTCAAGCCCGGCTTTCTGCTGCAGGCGAAAGCGGCCGTCGCCAGGGTCCGCGGTGAAGCTTCAACCATCGCCTCGATTGAAGACAGCCTCCAGACGATGAGGCTGATCAACCAGATGTTTGACGTCTAGCTTCGGTGATCGAAAGACGCGAGCATCCCTGGGGTCTCGAGCTCGCCGGTTTCGGCCGGCCGTTCGGTCTCGCGATGGACGGCGCGCGGCGGCTGCATGTCACGGACATGGATCGTCATCGCGTGTTTCGCTTCGACGATGAGTTCGCGTTGAATGCGGTTTTCGGCGACGGCGCGGGGTGGAACGGACCGCATTCAATTGATTTCGATGCCGATGGCCGCGGCTTTGTGACCTGTTACTACACGCCCGGCATCCATGTAATGGGCGAAGAACGGCCGCTGCAGCTGGAGCGTGCACTGACGGGCCCGGCGTCGGCGATGTTCGACGGTTCGGGTCGGCTCCTGGTCGCCGAATATTCGCAAAACGCCGTACTGACGTTCGATCGTGACGGCCGTCTTGCCTGTGAACTCGATGGACGTTTCGATCGCCCTCATATGGCGCGTGCTCTTGCCGATGGCTCGGTGGTGATCGCCGATACGTGGAACAATAAACTGCAGCAGTTTACGAACGATGGCTCGGTACTCGATGACCACGTTGCGACGGTTTCGTGCCCAGTCGCCGTTGACATTCATCCCAAGCGCGGATGGCTGGTGACGGCATGGGGCGACAATGCCGTGGTTCGCTTCGATACGAACGGGCGCCCCGCGGGGCGGCTGGATGCGCCGCCGTTGCAAAAGCCGTACGATGCCCGGTGGCTGGGCGACGATCGTGTGGCGATCGCGGATTCTCATAATGCGCGCGTCCTGATCCTGAACGCACCTCGTTTCCATTGAACGCACCAATTGCCAAAGCATAAAGTCCGCCTGATCGCCCGCCTCGACATCAAGGCGCCCAACCTGATCAAGGGCGTCAACCTCGAGGGCGTGCGCGTCGTTGGCGATCCAAACGTGCAGGCGCGGAAGTATTACGCCGGCGGCATCGACGAGATCATCTACATCGATGCGGTGGCGACGCTGTATGCACGCAACAGCCTGTCGGATCTGGTTCGCACCACCGCCAGCGACGTGTTCATCCCGATGACCGTGGGCGGCGGTCTGCGGTCGATCCAGGACGTCGACACGATGATGCGGTCGGGCGCCGACAAGGTATCAATCAACACCGCGGCGATTCGCCGGCCGGAGATCATCACCGAAGTGGCGCGCCGCTATGGATCGCAGGCGATGGTCCTTTCGGTTGAAGCGAAGCGGCTGCGCGGACAGGACAAGTGGGAAGCCTACGTCGACAACGGCCGGGAGAAAACCGGCCGCGATGTCGTGGAGTGGATCACCGAAGCGGTGCAGCGCGGCGCGGGAGAGATCCTGCTGACGTCGGTCGATCATGAAGGCATGGCCAGGGGGTTAGACATTCCGCTGTGCCAGGCCGTCACCAGCGTCGTGGATGTGCCGGTGATCCTCTCCGGCGGCATGGGCGCGCTCGAGCACGCCCTGGCCGCTATCGAGCAGGGCAACGCCGACGCGATCGCCATGGCGCACGTGCTGCATTACAACAAGCTGACGATTGCTGCGATTCGCACCTACCTGATCGAACACGGCATCGAAGTCTGCCGTCACGACGAAGGCGTCCCGGCTTAGTTATGTCGCGACCCGCCGTCCATATTTGCGATTACGGTTCCGGGAACATCCTGAGCGTTGAGCGCGCGCTCGAAAAGGTCGGCGCCGAGGTGATTCGGTGCACCTCTCCCGAACAGCTCACCGACGTTCGCGCGCTGCTGATTCCCGGCGTCGGCGCCTTCGCCGACTGCATGCGCGGCGTGCGCGAGCGCGGCTTCGAAGCGCCGATTCATCAACTGGTCGAGCAGGGCAAATGGGTGCTAGGCATCTGCGTCGGGATGCAGATCCTGGCCACGCGCAGCGAAGAGTTCGGCATCACCAACGGTCTCGGCATCGTGCCAGGCACGGTGACGCAACTGCCCGACACGGCACCTGACGGCTCGCGGTTGAAGCGTCCCCACGTGGGATGGTCCGAGCTGCGCCGGCGCAGTCAGCCGTGGGAGGGATCGCCGCTGGAGAAGATCGACGAAGGCACTGCCGCGTATTTCGTGCATTCCTTCCACCTGGTGCCAGACGACCCGCAGGATCTGCTCGCCGACGCCAGCTACGTCGGCACGCCGGTGAACGCCGCGGTTCGTAAAGGGCGCGTGTTCGGGGTGCAGTTCCATCCCGAAAAGAGCGGGCGCACGGGCCTCGCGTTCCTCGATGGCTTCCTGCGGCTGGTGGAAACGGATCGCGGATGAAGCCGATTGTGATCTTCGGGGCGGCGGGTCAGGCGAAGGTCGCGGTTGAAGCGGTCGAACAGATGCGGACGCACCGCATCGCCGGTTTCGTGGCCGCGAGCGCTCTCGGATTTGCGTCGCCATATCCGGTGCTGGGCGCCGACCAGGACGTCAGGCGGTTGTGGGAAGACATTGGACCGTTCGACGCCCACGTCGCGGTTGGCGACGTGGCGATCCGGCGCCGCATTGTTGAGCAGCTTGGTCGCGAGCTCGCGTCGATCGAGTTCCCATCCATCGTGCATCCGCTCGCGAAGCTGGCCGCGAACGCGGTCATCGCGCCGGGCGCCTTCGTCGCCATCGGCGCCGCGGTGTGCGCGGACGCTCGCGTCGGCCGCCATGCCATCCTGAACACCAACGCCTC
>DASVFC010000016.1:0-14163 GCA_036380235.1 Vicinamibacterales bacterium | reverse complement strand
GCGCGCAGTTATATACACGCGCCCGTCGGCGCCCACCGGCGACGCAAATACTTCACCCATCGCTTTCGCAATCCGCTGCACCGCGTAATGCGGCTTTCCCGACGCCGCGTCATAGGCCGACAACAAGCCGTTGTTCGTCTTCAGGAAGTAAAGGATGTTGTCGTAGAGCAGCGGTGACGGCACGTACGGCGTGTCGCGATCGAGCTGCCACGCGATGGCGCCGGTCGTGGCGATATCGCCCTTCGCAGCGGCGAGTTTGATCGCCTTGAGGTTGTTGCCGCGGAAGCCGCTCATGATGAACACCATGCCGTTGCCGTAGACCGGCGACGGGATCACGTTCATGGTGGTGCCCGGTCCCTCCCAGATGATCTTTCAGGTCTCGAGGTCGTAACTGCGCACGCGATTCATCGCGTTGACGATCACTTGCTGACGGCCTTGGTGTGTGACGACCAGCGGCGTCGCCCACGTGTCCATCTCGGGATGATCGACGCGCCACAGCTCTTTGCCGGTGCGCTTGTCGAGCGCGATCACGTACGAAGGCTGATTGAGATGGTCCCAGACCACGACGAGCGTGTTGTTGTGCAGCACCGGCGTCGAGCCTTCGCCGAACTGGTTGCGCATCTTCTTGTCGCCGAAGTCCGCCTGCCAGACCAGCTTGCCGCGCATGTCGTAGGCGTAGAGCCCGCGCGATTCGAAGTAGGCGAAGACGTGCGTGCCGTCGGTGATCGCCGAGCTCGAGGCAAACGTGCCGTTGTCGCCGTGCGCCGGCTCGTGCGGCTCTTCTTCGCGCGCCACTCGCTCCCAGATCGTCTTGCCGGTCTTGCGATCGATCGCGAGCACCTTGTACTGATGCACCCCGCGCTGTGGCAGCGCGCCACGCGGCGCGTGCTGGGCGTCGCCGGTGACGCCAACAGGAATAGCCGTCAGCAGGTAGACGCGATCGCCATACACGACCGGAGACGATGAGCCCCGGCCGGGAATCTGCACCTTCCACTTGATGTTCTTCGTCTCGCTCCACTCGACCGGCGGCTTGGCGGTGCGGGAGACGCCGGTCATGTCGGGCCCGCGCCACTGCGCCCAGAAGCGGGCGTCGTTGACTGCAGCCGAGCCGGTAGCGCCAGAGATATAGAGAGCGGACAGAACCGCCGCGATGCCCATCGAGATTCGCATGCTGTCGGATACGGCTCGCATTGGCAGCGTGCTTACTAGTCCGCCGGTCTGGCCGGTGATTTCTGGGCTGAATCAAGTGTTGCGAAAGTGTTGCAATCGGGTTGAAAATGGCAATACTTGCATCAATCCGGATATACGGATATAGTCTCCTGGTCCGTGACCGCCGCACCCATCCTCGACCATATGGCCGCCCTGGCGGATCCAATTCGCTGCCGGATGCTCCTGCCGCTCGAACGGCACGAGCTGACAGTGACCGAGATTTGCGCGGTGCTGCAGCTGCCGCAGTCCACGGTCAGCCGTCACCTCAAGACGCTCGCGGACGATGGGTGGGTGATGTCGCGGCGCGACGGCACGAGCCGCTTCTACGGCATGGCAATGCAGGACCTGGATCCCGGAGCGCAGCGGCTGTGGCCGCTGATCCGCGAGCAGATCGCCGGCACGAACGGCGCCGAACAGGACGAGCGCCGTTTGAAGACGGTGCTTGCGAAACGCCGTTCGAAGTCCGAAGAGTTTTTCGCCTCGGCGTCGGGGCAATGGGATCACCTGCGCGCCGAATTGTTCGGCGATCGCTTTCACCTCCACGCCCTGCTTTCGCTGATCGAGCCCACGCTCGCGATCGGCGATCTCGGGTGCGGGACGGGGCAGGTGAGCGAGCTGATCGCCCCGCATGTCGCCAGGGTGATCGCCGTCGACGGTTCGACCGACATGGTGCAGGCGGCGCGCCGGCGCGTGAAAGGCCTGACGCACGTCGACGTCCGCCGCGGCGACATGGAAGCGCTGCCGATCGACGACCAGCAGCTCGACGCCGCGATCGTCGCGCTGGTGTTGCACCACGTCCCCGAACCCGCGCGCGCGATTGCCGAGATGCACCGGGTGCTGAAACGCGGCGGCCGCGTCCTGATCGTCGACATGCTGCCGCACGATCGCGTCGAGTACCAGCAACAGATGGGGCACGTCTGGCTGGGCTTCGCTGAAAAGACGATGAAGAAATATCTCGAAGCGGCCGGGTTTGAAAAACCGATTGTCAGGCCGTTGCCCGCGGATGAGGCGGCCAAGGGCCCCAGTTTGTTTGTCGCAAGCGCACGAAAGTTGTAGAACGTATCTTTTGGTGAAGGAGAAGCAATGGCAACCGCAGTCAATGAAGCGCACGCATTCGATCTCGCGAAGAAGGCGGGACGTGAACCGTTCAAAGTCAAGGATCTCGCGCTGGCCGAGTTCGGCCGCAACGAGATCAGGCTCGCCGAGCACGAGATGCCCGGGCTGATGGCGCTCCGCGCCCGTTATGCGGGCAAGCGGCCGCTGGCCGGCGCAAAGATCATGGGCTCGCTGCACATGACAGTGCAGACGGCCGTGCTGATCGAGACGCTGACCGACCTGGGCGCCGACGTGCGCTGGGTAAGCTGCAACATCTTCTCGACACAGGATCACGCCGCCGCCGCGGTCGTCGTTGGCCGCCCGGAAACCGGCGGCACGCCCCAGACCCCGAAGGGGACGCCGGTGTTCGCCTGGAAGGGCGAGACGCTGCCGGAATACTGGTGGTGCACGGTGGAAGCGCTGGTCTGGCCGGACGGCACCGGCCCAACGATGATTCTCGACGACGGCGGCGATGCCACGCTGTTCGTGCACAAGGCGCTCGAGTTCGAGAAGGCCGGCACCGTCCCCGACTTCAATCCAGACAAAGATCCGGAAGAGTGGGGCGTCATCCTCGATACGCTGCGCAAGGAGTTGAAGAGCAAGCCTGGCCAGTGGACCAAGATTGCCAGGGCGATCAAGGGCGTCAGCGAAGAGACCACGACCGGCGTGCATCGCCTCTACGAAATGACCGCGGCGAACACGCTGCTGTTCCCGGCGATCAACGTCAACGACTCGGCCACCAAGAGCAAGTTCGACAATCTCTACGGCTGCCGCCACTCGCTCGTCGATGGCCTGAACCGCGCCAGCGACGTGATGCTGTCGGCGAAGGTCGCGGTAGTGTTCGGCTACGGCGACGTCGGCAAGGGCTGCGCGCAGGCGCTCAAGGGCCAGGGCTGCCGCGTCATCGTCACCGAGATCGATCCGATCTGCGCGCTGCAGGCGGCGATGGAAGGCTACCAGGTCACGACGGTTGAGGACGTGATCGAGACCGCGGACATCTTCATCACCGCGACCGGCAACAAGAACATCATCACCGTCGACATGATGAAGCGGATGAAGGACAAAGCCATCATCGGCAACATCGGCCACTTCGACAACGAGATCGACATGGCGGGCCTGGCGAAGAGCGGCGCCAAGCGCGTCAACGTCAAACCGCAGTATGACGAGTGGGTGTTCCCGGCGGAAGGCAAGCGCGCCGAGCACAGCATCCTCGTGCTTGCGGAAGGGCGCCTGCTGAACCTCGGTTGCGCGACCGGCCACCCGTCGTTCGTAATGTCGTCCTCGTTCACCAACCAGGTGCTGGCGCAGCTCGACCTGCATTTCAACATGACCGGTCAGCCAACACTGTCGGGCACGCAGTACGACGCCAACCGCGTTTACATCCTGCCGAAGAAGCTCGATGAAGAGGTGGCGCGGCTGCACCTTGGCAAGCTCGGCGTGAAGCTGACGCAGCTGACGAAGGACCAGGCCGACTACATCGGTGTGCCGGTCGAGGGACCGTACAAGTCGGCGCATTACAGATACTGAAGGCCATCAGGCCAACAGGCCAACAGGCCAACAAGGCCAACAGGCCAACAAGGCCCACAGGGGCACGAAGACTTATCGTCTTCGTGCCCTCGTTTTGTACAGTGACGCCAGGCGAACAGGCCATCAGGCCAGAGGCCATCAGGTGAAGGGCGGTTCTACGCGCATGGGTCTACGATTCGCACTCATCACAGACATTGCCGCCATGCATGCGGTGCGGATGTCGGTCCGCGAGAACCGCCTTTCGGATCCGACCCGCGTCACCGAAGACGATTACCGCCGTTTCATCGAAGAGCGCGGTTGCGGATGGGTCTATGACAGCGACAACGAGATCGTGGGATTTGGTGTGGTTGACCTGGTCGATCGGAACATCTGGGCTTTGTTTGTCGATCCACACCACGAAGGGAAGGGCATCGGATCGGCCTTGTTGAATGCAATGGTGGAGCACGCGTTCAAAGAGGGCAGTGGGCCGCTGTGGCTGACCACGAGTCCGGGAACCAGGGCGGAGCGCTTCTATCGACAATCAGGATGGCGGGAGGCGGGCATTGCCGCGGACGGCGAACTTCGTTTCGAGCTGTCTGCGCTCGGCTGACTTTGTTCGGCGGACGTCGCACCAGGTTGGCATACGATGGTGTATCCCCCGTTGGAGGACCGAGATGGCTTCAACGAGAGTCTTGACCGCAGCGCTCGCCGCGGCGGCGATCATGTGTGCGCCCGCACCTGCACGGGCCGACGGACTTTTCATCCCCTTCTTCGGCGTAAATTTCGGCGGCGATTCCGGCAGGCAATTCTCTGAAGCGTTCGAAACCAATCAATTCAACTGGGGCGCTAGCCTTGGTTGGATGGGCGGCGGCGTTTTCGGTTTCGAGGGCGACTTCGGCTACAGCCCGGATTTCTACGGCAAGACTGATAACGGCGGCAGCGGCGCTTTTACTGCGACCGCCAATATGCTTCTCGGGATCCCGTTCGGCGGCCAGCAAGGTTTCGGTGTTCGTCCTTATGGCCTGGTGGGCGCGGGTGTGCTGTCATCAAGGTCGGACTTCGGTGATCCCGAGATCGATGAGAACAATCTGACCTGGAGCGCCGGCGGGGGCCTGCTCGTGTTCTTCGGTACGCGGGCCGGCGTCCGCTTCGACGTGCGCTACTTCCGTACGTTCGATGACCTCGAGATCCTCGGCATACCGATCGTCGACTCGGCCGGCAAGGTGGATTTCACCAGGGGTTCGCTGGGATTCGTCCTGAGGTTCTAGCAGCGTCAGTTGCACGAAATCTGACTTCTTACTTGCAAGCCGCTACCTTTCAGCGGACAGGTCATTGCCAACGGCGCCAAGTAGGCGGGCATCAAGAAACTTGAATTGCGAACGTTCGTCGCGCCTCCGGGAGCAGTGATCGCCACAGATGTGCGCAAGGAACCCGCGCGTTGAAGTTTTCTGGAACGTCAGCAGCAAAGCGTTTAAGTGGGGCGTTTCAGGACATGCGAATATTCCACTAGGACCTCCACTGCAAGCTTGTGGAGGCACTCTCGAAGTGTTCAAGGCGGAGTTGGCATTCGCGCGAAAGCCGGCTCCGGCGTTGCTGTTGAGAATGGGAATGTCGTCGGTGTGCGCACCGACGGTACTGCGCTTGCTGCGCTAAACTTCGTTTGCTTGAGTCTTTTGCGCGCCACCGTCATCAGCCTGTTTTGCTTGTTCGCGGCGGCCTTCAACGTGGCCGCCGGGAGCGCACAGGGTGCCGCGCTGCGCGAGCATCTGAGCGCGGAACGGTTTGCACTCGTGACGTCGATCAGGGGTCTGCCGCTCGGCATACGAGACGAACTGCAGAAGATGTTCGGCGGCAGCCTGGATATCGCGGACCCTGCGACAACGATCGAGCCCGGCGCGCGATCCGCAGCGACGCGCCGCCTTGTTGCCGCCGGTTGCTCACGCGATCATCATTGCCTCGTCTACTACGAACTAGTTGGCCGCACACCAGGCTGGCGCGTGACGTTGTTTCACTGGAGTCCGGAACAGACGCGATTCGAATGGGGAGGTGTTGCGCCCGGCGGCCTCCAGACCATTGACGATGTGAGAACGGCAATCCTGTCTGGGCGGATGACCGCCGCGGCGACTTGGTAGAAGTCGAGCCGCACACTATGCTGTGCGCGTGACCCTCGATCATTTCCTCGTCATCGTCCATTTCATCGGCCTGGCACTTGGTTTTTCGTCCGGTTTTGGCAACATGGTGCTGGCCGGCCTGATCGCCAAGGCACCTGTCAATGAAAAGGCGATTCTCGCGCGCGTGCCGCCGGCGCTCGGGCGGCTCGGCGTCATTGGCCTCGTGCTGCTGTGGGTCAGCGGCGTCATCATCGTGATGACGCGCTATGGCGGCTTCGCAATTCTGCCGCGCCCGTTCATCTACAAGCTGATCGCCGTGGTATTGCTGACGCTGACGGTGATCTACATCAACGTCCTGCAGCCGCGCGCGCAACGCGGCGATGCCGCGGCGATGGCGAGAATTCAGACACTCGGCCGCCTCAGTGGTCCGCTGTCGTTGCTGGCGGTGATCTTTGCGGTGATCACGTTCGGCTGACAAGCCAACAGGCCAACGGGCCAACGGCCTCACAGGCTGACGGGCCACAGGCCGTTATGTTTGGGCGTCGTGCTGCGGATCACATCATTCCTGTGCCCAGCCAACGCGACGAGCCGTGCGCGGAACGATGAGTAATCATGCGATACAACCTCGATGGCAAAATATTTCGGCCCGTCGCGAATACCGCCAACGGTGAAGTCGGCGACGAAACACGTTTCCACTATCAACAAGCCGGCGACGTGGTGACCGCAACGTATAGCGGCGGCGAGATCGTCGCGGGCCATTTGCTTGCGAAGATGCTGCCGAACGGCCAGCTGGACATGCGCTATCACCACCTCAATCGCGCCGGCGCATTCATGCTGGGCAAGTGCCTGTCCACGCCTCGGCGTCTTGCCGACGGCCGACTGGCGTTCAGCGAGCAGTGGCAATGGCTTACCGGCGACGGCTCCTCGGGCTCCTCTGAGATTGAGGAAGCGTGATTAAATTCGCGGTGAGCCCTTTGTTGCGCGAGATGGTGATCGACATGCACATCACACTTCGTCTGGTGGGTCTCGTCATTGTGGTCACCGCCGCGACTGGCTGCGGGTTTTCGGGACCAACGGCGCCAACCGCCTCGGCTGAGACGCCGGTGGCCGCCACGGCGGCGTCACGACTCCCGCCAATAGAGGGCCGAGCGCGCACCTTTTTGTTTGACCCGGGACGCTCGGGCCGCGTCACCGACATCACGCGGGACTCCCGGTTCATCCTCTACGACAACGGCGCGTTCGTTCTCGAATACGCCAAGATCTCGACGTCTTACCGCGGCGCCTACACCGAGGTGAACGACGTGGTGACCTTCGAGTGGGAAGGCTGGAGCGCCGCCGGTCGCTGGGCCGCTACGGCAACGCTTGACGGTGATGCGTTGATGGTCCGGTACAACGTGGTGATGAACATGAGCGACTTCGATGATGCCGGCTACGTCCTTGAGCGTCACCAATAATCACGTTCCCAGCAGATCAACAGTTGCCGACCGTCCCGAAGTTACCCTCACCTCGTCGTCGAAACGGCAGACGCGCGGTGGGCGTGCTCATAGCGTCCGAGATAGAATCCGCACCGAGGTGTATCGTTGTCTCGAATAATAAATCGCCGCGAAGCGCTCGCGGTGCTTGCATCTACCGCAACCCTGCCGCTGCTGCACGGTTGCACCGATAATCCGGCGCCACCTGCCACGTCAGCGGCGTCGAACCCTCAGGCCGAGGCCACCAGGTTGCTCGAAGAGATCGGCGAAAACTATCTGCGCTTCGCGCCCGAGAGTGCGACGTCGCTCGGCATCGACACCGGCGCCAGGGCCGGGCTGCGGTCGCAACTCGCCGATCGCTCCGGCGAAGGCGTGCAGAAGATCGCCAACCAGGTTCGGCAGGACCTCGAGCGCGTCAAGGCCTTCGATACCTCCGGGCTCGATCACGCGACGCGCACCAGCATCGAGGTGGTCCGCAGCGCGTATCAACTCGCGTCCGACGGCCTCTCGCTACCGTATGGCGACATCACCGTGGGCAGCTGGCGCAATACGCCCTACGTCGTTATCCAGAACGTCGGTGCCTATCTCGATCTGCCGCGCTTCCTCGATAGCGATCATCCAGTCGAAACCGCAGCGGACGCGGAAGCCTACTTGTCGCGGATGCAATCGTTTGCCAGGCAGCTCGATGGCGAGCGCGGGCGCATCGAAGCCGCGCGCGGCAAGGGATTGGTCCCGCCGTCGTTCCTGATCGACAAGGCGCTGTCGCAAATCCGGATGTCGTCGAAGAACACGCGCGACGGCGGTTCGCTGGTGGAATCCATCGCGCGGCGGACGAAGGAGAAAGGGATCGCCGGCGACTGGGCGGCGCGCGCCCGCGCCATTGCGGAAAAGGAGATCGCGCCGGCGCTCGATCGGCAGATCGCCGAGCTCGAAGCGCAACGCAAGATCGCGACCGACGATGCGGGGATGTGGGCGCGGCCGGGCGGCGATGATTTCTACCGCTGGGCCCTGCGGGCCTCCACGACCACGAACATGACGCCGGATGAAGTGCACGCCATGGGGCAGGAGGAGCTCAAGGCCCTGCACGCGCAGATGGATACGATCCTGAAAGGCGCCGGCTACACCACCGGCACCGTCGGCGCGCGCATGGCGGCGCTGGCGAAGGATCCGAAATATCAGTTCGCCGACGGCGACAAGGGCCGGGCGGAGATTTTGGCCTTCATCGAGGAGCGCGTGGCGTGGATTCGCGCGCAACTGCCGCGCGCCTTCAACACGCAGGTCAACCCCAACATGGAAGTGAAGCGGCTGCCGCCGGAAGAAGAGCCCGGCGCGCCGACCGCTTACGGCGGCGCGGGATCGATCGACGGCAAGATCCCGGGACGGTATTGGATCAACCTCAAGACGCCGGCGCTGCACAGCAAGTTCAGCCTCGCGGATTTGACGTTCCATGAGTCCATTCCGGGTCACATCCTGCAAGGCGAGTACACGCGCAAGGCGCCGCTGATTCGCCAACTGCTCGCGTTCAATGCCTACTCCGAAGGCTGGGCGCTCTACGCGCAACAACTGGCCGACGAGCTCGGTGCCTATGCCGACGATCCCATCGGCAAGGCCGGTTACCTGCAAGCTTTGGCATTCCGCGCCTGCCGCCTCGTGGTCGATACGGGGATCCACGCCAAGAAATGGACTCGCGAGCAAGGCGTGCGTTTCTTCGTCGACGTCAACGGGTCGAACGAAATGGAAGTCGCCAGCGAGGTCGATCGCTACTGCTCGTGGCCGGGGCAGGCCTGTGGCTACAAGGTGGGGCACAGCGAGATCAACCGTCAGCGCGAGCGCGCCAAAGCCGCCGTCGGCGCGAAGTTTGACGTCAAGGCGTTCAACGACACTCTCGTCCTCGGTGGCAACGTCCCGCTCGACGTGCTGGCCAAGAACGTCGACGAATATGTCAACGCCGCTAAGACGTAGACAGCCAAGATGCGGGTGCCGTCACGAGCGTTAACCACGGAGAACACGGAGAACACGGAGAACACGGAGAATTTGTTTTTAAAGACCAGTGCCGCTTAGCACTGGCGTCTTGAAACGCATGTTCGGTGACTCGGTGCCCTCTGTGGCTACCGTCCGTGGGGCGGTAGAATCCCGGCTATGAGAGCGACATGGCACTTGGTGGCCGCCGGTCTCGTGTTCGGCACCAGCATTGGGGCAGCCGGTCAGGTGCCGCCCTCGATCGGCCGCGACGCTGTGACGCCTGGCGAATTGATCGTCGAGCCGCCGACGTTGATCAATCTTGGCTTCGAGTGGCTGATCGAGGGCGACGCGAACCGTAATGCGTCCGTGGCCGTCTCGTACCGGAAAGCGGGCGACGTCGTCTGGAAGGCGGCGCTGCCGTTGCTTCGCTTGCAGAACGAGCGCGTCAGCCAGCCAAACGTGTTCAACCTCGTCACGCCGAATATGTTTGCCGGCAGCATTCTCGACCTCGAGCCGGACACGGACTACGAAGCGCGATTCGTCATCGCCGATCCCGATGGTGTCTCCGGCAACACGACGAGAACGGTCACGGTCCGGACGCGGCCGGAGCCGATGCCGGCCGCGGGCGGCAAGGTGTATCACGTCTATCCCGTCGGGCACACCGGCGCGAAGATCGAACCCGCGTTCACCGGGATCATGTGCGCCTATAACTACTACTGCGGCGCCGGCGACACCGCGCCGGGCGGGCGACCGCGCGTGAAGCCCGGCGACACGATCCTCGTCCACGCCGGCACCTACGCTTATCGCTACGAGCTCTACGCCAATCAGACCACCATCAATGCGACGACCACGTTCGAGGGGACGTATTACCTGACGGCCGACGGCACCGCGGAGAAGCCGATCGTGATCAAGGCCGCCGGTGACGGCGAAGTGATCATCGATGGCCGCAACAACTTCAACCTCTTCAACGTCAAGGCCGCCGACTACAACTATTTCGAAGGGATCACGTTCAGGAATACGGACATCGCGATCTGGGCCGGGACGCAGTTCATCGCCGGCTCGAAAGGGCTGACGGTCAAGCGCTGCCGATTCGAACAGGTCGGCATGGGCGTGTTCTCGAACTCTTCGGGCTCGAGCAATTTCTACATCGCTGACAGCGTGTTCCTGGGACGTAACGATCCGAAACACCTGATCGGCTGGACCGGCGCATTCTGGGAGCAGTTCAACGGCATCGACGGCCAGACGTTCCCGCCGGTGATGGCCTCATACACCGGCATCCGGTTGTACGGACCGGGCCACGTCGTGGCCTACAACCACGTCGCCGATTTCCACGACGGCATCGATACCGAAATGTACGGCATGCCAGACGGCTCGCATGCGCACGACGGCCCGCAGTATCCGCCGCGCGATCATTACGATCGCCGGCCGGTGGCGATTGACATCTACAACAACTACATCACCAACGCGCACGACAACTCGATCGAGATGGACGGCAGCATGCACAACATCCGCGTGATGCGGAACGTGCTGATCAATTCGGCGTCGCACCCGATGTCGACGCAGCCGTCGCTCGGCGGACCGATCTACTTCATCCGCAACATCGTCTATCACGCGCCGGGCGGCTCGACGCGCTTGACGGCAGGCTCGCCGGGCGTGTTGTTCTACCACAACACCGTCACCACCGAGACCAGCGCCGCTTCGTCGGCCAACTCACATTGGCGCAACAACCTGATGCTTGGACAAAGCACCGCCGCGAATATTTTCCAGGTGAATACCGCGACCGCCTACAGCAGCTCGGATTTCAACGGCTTTCGGCCCAATCCCGGTGCCGCGACTGCGTTCGCCTGGAACGTCGGCCCACCGCCGGCCGCCGGCGCTAAACCTGCGCCTGGATTCGCGACGTTGGCCGAGTATGTGAAGGCAACCGGCAACGATCGCAACAGCGTGCTCCTCGATTACGACATCTTCGTGAACGTGCCGAAGCTCGATCGCGATCCGAAGACGGTGCAGCGCTTGTATGACTTCCGGACGCTCGACTTTCGTCTGCGGCCCGATGCCGTCGCGATCGATCGCGGCGTGGCGTTGCCGAACGTCAATGACGGCTTCAGTGGTAAGGCCCCGGACCTCGGCGCCCTTGAAACCGGCCAGCCCCTTCCAATCTACGGCCCGCGCCCTTTGGCGCGATATTGAGTGCCCTTGAAGGCTTCGTTCGGGGCATTTGCTAAGATCGTAGGTCTGACTAGATGTCACGTTTGATAATCGGGGTTCTCGCGGCGATTTGTATTGCCTGTGGCGATACCAAGCCGCCAACCACTCCCACGCCGACGCCGCGGCTGTCACACACTCGCTTCCTGGCTTTTGGCGACAGCTTCACCGCCGGGGAAGTGACCAATCCCACCGCATCGGCGGGCACCATCGGGAAGTTGATCGTCATTCCGACGGCGTCGTATCCAGCGGTGCTGCAAGGCCGTCTACACGCGACCTATCCCAATCAGGTCGCCACCATCAGCGTGATCAATGCCGGGGAGCCAAGCGAGCGCATCCTCGATGGCGCACAGCGCTTTCCCGGCGTCTACGATGCGACGCGGCCCGAGGTGGTGTTGATCATGGAAGGGGTCAACGGGTTGCCGCTGGTCGGCCCCGACATTTCCACCGGCGTAATGCGGAACATGGTGCAGTACGCGAAGGCGGGTAACTCGCGGGTATTCGTCGGCTCGATGATTCCGCAGGTTGCCGGCCGGCCGCGCGGCAACACGCCGCCGAGCGAGTTGATCGCCTACAACACCACCTTGCAGCTGATGTCGCAGCAGGAGAGTGTCGTCTACATCGATCTGTATAACCAGATGCTGCCGGACGCCGCGACGTTGATCGGCGCCGACGGCTTGCATCCCACCGAAGCCGGCTACCGGCGGATCGCCGACGTGTTCCTGAGTGCGATCCGTGGCGCACTCGAAGTGCGGTAACACGAAGGACACGAAGGACACGAAGAATACTTTTCCAAAACGCCAGTGCCGCTAAGCAGCAAGGGTATTTAGAAAAGATTTCTTCGTGAACTTCGTGTTCTTCGTGTTACGGCGTCATCCCTCCCGAGACGGGTTGCAGTCCAGTCGATGGCGGATGCCCGCGTGCAATTGATCCTTGCATGCGTTCTATGAATAGACGTAAGTTTTCGCCAGTCATTCCGCGCGCGCACGTACTCGTTTCCGCTTTGCTTTTGTTTCTCGGGGGAGGACGGTATGCGAATGAAGCCGGTCAAAGCTGGTCTGGCATTGCTGTTGTTCCTGGGGATGGCCGGCCCGGCCATTGCCCAGTCGTTTACGGGTGGTATGCGCGGCGCGATTCGAGACGCCCAGGGCGTGATTCCCGGCGTCACCGTCACCATCACCAACGAAGCCAACGGTGTGTCGCGCGACACGGTGTCGAACGAGTCTGGCGAATATTCCTTCCCGGTGCTCGATCCGGCCAACTATTCAGTCAAAGCTGCGGTGCAGGGGTTCAAGACCTTCGAGCGGCGCGGCATCCGCGTCGGCGCGCAGCAGTTCGTCACACTCGACATCACATTGGAAGTCGGCACGGTCTCTGAAACCATCACCGTCACCGCTGACGCGCCCCTGATCGAGACCTCGAATGCCTCCCACGCCGAGGTGCTCGACAGCAAGACGCTCGAAGCACTACCGAGCGTGGGACGCAACGTCTTCCTGATGGCCGTCACCGTGCCGACGGTGCAGAGCAGCGGCGACACCCACTGGAACCGCATGCAGGATCAGAGCGGCGCCTCAACTCTCTCGGTCGGCGGCGGCGGCGTGCGCGCCAACAACTACCTGCTCGACGGCTTCCCGATCACCGACCTGCAGAACCGCTCGTCGACGAATCCGAGCGGTGAGATGGTCGAAGACATTCGCGTCCAGGTGCACACCTACGATTCCGAGATGGGCCGCACCGGCGGCGGCGTGTTCAACACCGCGGCCAAGTCGGGCAGCAACACGTTCCGCGGCTCGGCGTTCTATCTAACGCGTCCGAACGCATTGATCGGCGGCGGCTTCTTCAACGAGATCCGCGGCCTCGAGACCAACGAGCAATATTGG
Source organism: Vicinamibacterales bacterium (assembly GCA_036380235.1). Taxonomy (GTDB): domain Bacteria; phylum Acidobacteriota; class Vicinamibacteria; order Vicinamibacterales; family UBA2999; genus 12-FULL-67-14b. Next base: position 723 of record DASVFC010000016.1, on the reverse strand, counting down.
CGCAGCCCGGGCGGCAGCTTCGGCGGCCCGCTGGTCAAGAACAAGACGTTCTTCTGGGTCGCAGGTGAAGGCTACAAGGACGGGCAGGCGCAGTCCGATAACCTCCGGGTACCGACGGCGGCGATGCGCAATGGCGACTTCAGCAACTACCGCGATTCGCAGGGCCGGATGATCCCGATTTACGATCCGCTGACGACCGACGCGCAGGGCAACCGGCGGCCGTTCCCCGGCAACATCATCCCCGCCAACCGCATCAACCCGACCGGCCAGGCCTTCGCCAACGCGCTGCCGTTGCCGACGCTGCATCCCGACTTCGACGATGGCACGACCAACCTGCCGGCGCAGACGATCATCGAATCCACGGCGCGCCAGTTCTCGCTCAAGCTCGATCATCACTTCAACGAGAACGTATCGCTTAACGGCGTGTTCCTCAATCAGAGCACGTTCGAGCCCGACATCAATTACTTCCCCGACGCGCCCTATGCGGCCGACGCGTTCCATTTGCAGCGCGACGTCAACGTGTTCGTGCTGAACAACACGTTCATTCTGAGCCCGTCGACCGTGGCCACGTTCCGCGCCGGCATGAACACCTTCAGCGACGACAACGTCATGCCTTATCCGTTCGACATGCGCACGGTGCCGGGCATCAACCAGAACTTCGCCAACTCGCTCCTGGTCCAGAAGTTCCCCGACCTGACGCTAAGCGGCGGTTTTCCAAGCACC
>DASVFC010000015.1:0-3145 GCA_036380235.1 Vicinamibacterales bacterium | reverse complement strand
ACGCGAGCACGGCTTTCAGCTTCGCCTGATCGAGGTTGCCGCCGCTCATGATGCACGCCACCCGCAAGCCGGCGAGGTCGCCGCGCAGCTTGAGGGCAGCCGCCAGCGCCGCACTGCCGGCGCCTTCGGCGAGGTTGTGCGTCGTTGTCAGCGCGAGGCGCACGCCGTCGGCGAGCTCGCGCTCGGTGAGCAGCACAAAGTCGTCGAGGTATTCCTTATAGATGTTGAACGTGAGATCGAAGGTAACCCTGGTGGCGATGCCCTCGGCGAAGGTATCGGCCTTGTCGCCGATCACCCGCTCGGGCCCCTGCCAGGACCGGTAGATGGCGTCGGCATTCACCGCGCCGACGCCGATGATCCTGGCCTTCGAGCCGAGCGCGTTCCTGACCGTAATCAAGCCGCAGGCTCCTGAGCCGCCGCCGATCGGCACCAGGATGACGTCGACGTTGGGCAGGTCTTCGAATAGTTCGAGCGCGTAGGTGCCGACGCCGGCGATTAGCAACGGCTCGTTCGCCGAGTGCACGTAGCGCGCGCCGGTCTGCTCAGCGCGTTCCTCGCAGCGCGCGCGCGCCTCGTCGAAATCGCGGCCACCCTCCTCCACCGTCGCGCCATACGCGCGCATCGCCGCGTTCTTCTCGGGGTTGTTGCCCACCGGAACGAACACCGTGCACGCCACGCCCTGAATGCGCGACGCCAGGCCGATCGACTGTCCGTGATTGCCGGTACTCGCGGTGACGATGCCGCGGGCGCGTTCGTCTGGCGTCAGCGCGCCGACGAGATTGAGCCCACCCCTTACCTTGAAGGCGCAGGTCGGGTTGTGATTTTCGTGCTTGACCCAGATCGAAAGACCGGTTGCCTGGTCGAGCAGCGGATGCTTCAACAGCGGCGTCCGCGACAGGTGCGGCGCAATACGTTCTCGCGCCACATACACATCATTGAGCGTAGGTGGGTTCATTGGCTCCTGGCGGCCCAGTCATCGCGCGCCGCCACCGCTACATCGGGAACGTCGGAGATTATCCCGTCTACGCCCCAATCCAACAAGCGCTGGATATCGGCCCGTTCGTTCACGACCCAGACTTGCACGGCATGACCTTCGCGCTGCACGTGCCGCACGAAATTCCGCGACACGACGCGCATGCGGCCGGCATGCTCGGGCACCTGGAACGCGCAATAGGCGCGCTTGCCGGTAAACGGCCACCGCACCCACGATCGATGCAGCGCCCAGCGGGCCTCGTGTTGGGACGCGCTGGTCACGATCTCCGGATGCTCGGCGCGGATGACGTCGATCGAAGGTTGATAAAACGATCCGACGCAGACGCGCTCGACGGCGTCGGCGCGTTTGATCGCCTCGCCGACCCGGCGCGCCAGATCCGCTTCGCCGCCCTTCATTTCGACGATGATGCGCGTGCCGGGGTGGCGCGAGAGCACCGCATCGAGCGTGGGAATTCCGATCCGCTGGCCTCGAAACGGGAACGTGCCGTTGCGGGTGAAATGAAATGCGGCATCAACGCGCGCGAGCTCGGCGGCCGTCAGCGCCTGCACCGGGCCGGTACGGTCGGTGGTGCGGTCGAGGGTGCGATCGTGGATCACGACGGGGATGCCGTCGGCGGAGAGCTGCACATCGATCTCGAGCCCATCCGCGCCGAGCGCGAGGCCGTTGTCGATTGCCGGCATCGTGTTCTCCGGCGCCAGCAGCGCGCCGCCACGATGCGCGAACACCAGCCGCCGATCGGTGGCAAAAATTGGGGCCCGGCGTGCCACGACGCCGAGATTATCCCAGAAACCAGCCTGCACCTGGCGGAGTCATAATAGAGACATGTCATCCTCACCACGCATTGAAACCCTTGGACAATTGAAAGCAGCAATCGCGCGGGGTGAGATTCGGCGGCGGCCGGTTCGCGACGAGGTCCGCGACAATCTCTCGGAGCGGCTGCGGCGGAAAGAAACCCTGTTCCCCGGCATCATCGGCTACGACGACACCGTCGTCCCGCAGCTCGTGAACGCGGTCCTCGCGCGGCATCATTTCATCCTGCTTGGCCTGCGCGGCCAGGCCAAGACCCGCCTGCTGCGGGCGTTGACGTCGCTGCTCGACGACTGGATTCCGGTCGTGCCCGACAGCGAGATCAACGACGATCCCATCGCGCCGCTGTCGGCATTCGGCAAGCAACGCGTCGACCTCGAAGGCGACGACATGCCGGTTCGCTGGCTGCCGCGCGAGGCGCGCTACGTTGAGAAGCTTGCAACGCCGGATGTCACCATCGCCGACATGATCGGCGACATCGATCCAATCAAGGCGGCGAAGAGCGGGCTGCAGCTGGGCAGTGAGCTGTCGATGCACTTCGGCCTGCTGCCGCGCGCCAATCGCGGCATCTTTGCGATCAACGAGCTCCCCGACCTGGCCGGTAAGATTCAGGTCGGCCTGTTTAACATCCTGCAGGAAGGCGACGTTCAGATTAAGGGCTACCCGGTGCGGCTGCCGCTCGACGTGATGATCGCCTTCACCGCCAACCCCGAAGACTACACGGCCCGCGGCAAGATCATCACGCCGCTCAAGGACCGCATCGGCGCGGAGATTCGCACGCACTACATGCAAAGCCGCGCCGAGGCGATGGCGATTACCGAACAAGAAGCGTGGGTCACCCGCGGCGGTGCTGTCGAGGTGCCGAAGTTCGTCCGCGAGGTGGTCGAGGAGATTGCGTTCCAGGCCCGCACCGAACGCAAGATCGACAAGCGCTCAGGCGTCAGCCAGCGCATGCCGATCAGCGTGCTCGAGACGGTGGTGTCGAACGCCGAGCGGCGGGCACTCGCCAACGGCGAAGCACCGGTCGTGGCGCGCGTCACTGACGTCTATGCCGCCCTGCCGTCGATGACCGGCAAGTTCGAGCTCGAGTACGAAGGTGAACTCAAGGGGGCGGACCAGGTGGCTCGCGATCTCGTGCGGGCGGCGGTGTCGAACGTATTCGACGGCTACTTCGGCAACGCCGATCTCAAGCCGATCACCGACTGGTTCGACATGGGCGGATCGCTGAGCTTGTCGGACGAAACCGACGCCGCGACGCTGGTCAAGGAAGCCGCCAAGGTGCAGGGCCTGGTCGATCTGTCGCAGCATGCCGGCATCGCCGCCAATGCCAATGCGCCGCTGCTT
>DASVFC010000014.1:0-3131 GCA_036380235.1 Vicinamibacterales bacterium | reverse complement strand
ATCCTGCCTGAGGCTCTGCAGTGCCTCCTTACGATCCGCGAGGGTATATGGGAACACGATCGCCGGGACGCCGTTCGCGTGCGCCGCCTTGACCGCCACAGGCCAGAACGGCCCGACGATGTCTTCAGGAATCAAAACCGCGGTGGTCCTGTACCGGCGGATGGTGTCTGAGTAGAACTCGATGCAACGCTCGAACAGCGAGGTCGTCAACAGCGCACGTCGCGCTGTCAGTGGGAGATGTGGCCACAAGCGAAGCGGCATCTGGCGCATTAACGCAGCCATTGCAGCGACCGATTGCGGCCTCGCGAGATCTAGTAATTGCATCGGCCGCGAGTAGCGGCGCCCCTCTCGGACACGATCAAAGTCAACCGCCACCATCTCGACGTCACCGGCAGGTTCTCTCTGCCGCATACGCGCGATGATGTCGGCGTGAAGCGCCGGCTCACTCGACGCATGCAAGTAAAGGAGCGTGACGTGATTGCCGAGACGAGCCAGGCCTCCCGCCAGCTGCGCCATTTCGAAGAATTCGGATGGGCGGGAAGCAACGGCCAGCAGGCGATGCCGCGTGCTGGCGTCAACGTTCGACTTCACGAGTCTTGTTGCCGCGCGGTTGTCAGGATGTGTTCGAGCACCAGCCGTGGTGCCGCGGCCGGATCGGGCAGGTGCCGATGCGCGCGTTCCCAGGCATTGCGCTTCGACTCGGGCTGGAGCGCCAGCTGCAGCTTCGCCGGCAGATCGGCCGCGGAGTAGACGGGCATCACGAGTCCGAGCGTATGGTGAGCGAAATCGAAGTAGTTGCCGTGCTGGCGGCAATAGGCGGCGATCTCTTCGTCGAATAGTAGCGACATCGGCACGGCCACCGGCGCCGGCGCAAACCGGTTCAGGTAGGCGGCGTCGAAGGTGCAGATTGAGAACAGGCTGACCACAACGTCGCAGGCGGCCAGCGCTTCTTCGACCGGCCCGGCCCCTACGTCCGTTGCGGCGAGCCCCGCATTGAAAAACATCTGCTCGGTTTGGCGGCGCTGCGTGGCGTCCTCGCGCGGATGCGGCCGCAACACCAATCTCACATCGTCAATCGCCCCAACACACTCGATGAAGCGGCTCAGGGTGCGCTGATAACCAGGCATGGCATGCAGCGCCTGGCCAAAGAATCCAACCACAAGGTCGGACGCCGCGAACCCGGCGGTCGCGCGAACGCGCGCGCGGCAGGCGCCGATGTCGAGCGCGGCATAAGCCGAGTGCCGCGCCGAACCCACCACGATGCTCGGCTTGCCGAATCGCGCGAGGTTCCGTTCGGCTGCCTGCTCGTCGATGGCGAGGATGTAGTCGGCGCCACGCCCGAGAATCAGGTTCTGCTCACCCCAGAAGTCCTGCAGCAGAGAGCTGGGAACCTGCGCCTCGGCGAGCACCGCCTCATCGATGCCAGCGTCAAACGGCGTCGACAACCCGACGAGGACGGCGTCGGGTCGTACGTCGGCGAGGAGTGCGCGCGCAGTGTGACGAAGCTGGTCCGCTTCGACGGACCCGGCTGTCGTGGCAATCGGCGCTTCGATCACCTTCACACGCCGCCCGCCCGCCTCGAAGCGGTGCAACGCCGGCGGCTGCGCGGCAACGACGACCTCGAATCGCGGATCGGCCGCAGCCACCCTGGCCACTTCGACAAGGTGCAGCGCCGCCGCCATGTCTCGCGCCGTGATCAGGAGACGAATCGGCACTCAGCCGAACACCTGGCGCCGACGGTGCGCCGCCTCGATCAGCGTGAAAAACTTGTTCCACTCAGCGACGTCGCCACCACGCGGATCGATCGTTGCCAGGGTGCACAGCGAACGCAACGACAGGCCGATCAGGACGCCGGCCATGGCCTTGCGGTTCAGCGGATGCCCGCCGGCCTCGACGTATGCGTCAAGCAAGATGTCGATGGACTTTGCAGCGACGGTATCGTCGGGTTCCTGGACGAGAATCACACGCTCGCAGACCAGCGCCAGATCGTTCTCGACCGACAACGTGCTGTGCACAACGTCTTCGAAGTCGATGAAGCGGGCGATCGCACCATCGATCACGAGGTTGAAGATGTTGAGGTCACCGTGCAGCGGGCGGGGCGCGCCGGAGCCGTGTGCGCCGGGAAGGAACGAAATCGATCGATCACCGGCAAAGCTGCGCAGCTCGTCGGGACGCGGGCCGCAGGCAATCTCGCCGCTGGCAAGAGCGGCGCGAATCCCGACGAGGTGATTGATGCGGTCCTCGGTCCGCTCCATCCAGTCAGCGACGTCGGGATGGTAGTTGAGCGCGGAATGAACGCGGGCGATGCCGGTGCCAAGTGCGCCCGCGTCCAGCGATGCATGAGGAGGGCGGCCGGTGGCAAAGGGATACACCACCACGAGTTGGCCGTCCGGCAGCTGCGGCGGCTGCAGGTCTCGAGCGGCAATCGCGGGTGCGCCGTGATCTTCGAGCCACCGCGCGATCATCTCGGCCTCGCGCAGCTCGCGCCACCGCTCCGGCGACACCAGCTTGACGAACAGCTGCGTCTCATCGTCGACCCGGAAGGTCGGCGATGATCCAGCGTTCTGCAGCGAGAAGACCTGCCCGCTGATGCCAAGCGCCGCATTGATGGCAGCGGCGATCTCGCGAGGAGCGGGCGCGTAGATCGGCCGCGCCGGCAACAGCCCAGCCCACGCCGGTCGTCTATACGGTTGGGGCAACGTGCTCCCAGCGAATCGGTTGTCCGGCCTTCACCATGGCAGCGACTTTCCACGTCGATACGAGATCCCAGTGCTCGACGGGAATGCCCTTGTTCGGGAACGCAAAGCGGACGGTTTCGAGCGTGATGGGATCGCCGCGTTGCAGGTCGCGATTGGCCACCAGGCACTGCCGCTGCGAGGTGCCGATCACCCAGTCGATCTTCATCTGCGGATCGCGCTCCGTCTTGCCGAGCGCCACCCAGGAGTCGTGGACCGCCCGCAGCACGTGGGGCAGGTCGGCGATCCCCATGCTGTGCGCAATGTCCTGATCGAGCTCATTGGGATCGAAGTAAATGCCTTTTTCCAGCACCGATGCACCAAGCGCCACCGAGACGTAGAGCATTTCGTGGCCGGTGTAGTGATCCGACAACCCGGCCGGCAGATTGAACGTCT
>DASVFC010000013.1:0-3156 GCA_036380235.1 Vicinamibacterales bacterium | reverse complement strand
GATCGCCGCCTCGCTCGGGCGCGTGCTGGCGGCGGCGACGGTGATGGGGGCGGTGGCATGGGGCGCCAACGCCGCGCTCGAGCAATGGCTGCCGGGTGGCGGGTTGATCATTCAGATCGTCCGCTTGACCACGACGATCGGGCTGTCGCTCGCAGCACTCGCGGCCGCCGCCCAGTTGTTCCGCATAGCCGAGTTCGGCGAAGCGCGGGACATGGTCCTCGGCCGATTGAGAAGGTTCACCGGGTGAGCGAACGCGGCTGGCTCGGTCTGCACTCGTCGATCTGGAAGGTCGCATCCACGCACATCGTCGTTGACGCGTACACCAACATCTACGCGCCGCTGTTGCCGCTGCTGATGCCTGCCCTCGGCTTGTCGTACGCGGCGGCGGGCACGCTGGCGATGTGTTTCCAGATGGCCAACTCGGTGTCGCAGCTTGGGTTCGGGGCACTGGCGGATCGATGGCAGCCGCGAACGCTGGTGATTATCGGGCCGCTGCTGGCCGTGATCGTGTTGAGCTTCATCGGCGTCGCCACGTCGCCGATTACGCTCGGCGTGATTCTCGTGCTTGGCGGGCTCGGCGGCGCGGCCTTTCATCCGCCGGCGGCGGCGCTGGTCTACCGGCTTGCCGATCACCGCAAAGGACTGGCGATGTCGGCGCACCTGTCTGGCGGATCACTCGGGTTTGCATTTGCGCCGGTGTTGTTCGCGCCATTCATCGCCTACATGGGGCTGCCCTGGTCGCCGCTGATCATGATCCCCGGCCTGCTGGCGCTGGCCGTGACGTTGCGGCACGTGCCGGAAATGCCGCTGCCGCCCGCGCACGAGCGATCGACGCTGGCGACGTTGCGGCCGGCGGCGGTGCCGCTGTCGCTGCTGTATTTCACGATTGTGCTGCGCACCACGACGTCGTACGGCTTCATGACGTTTGCCCCGACGTTGTTGACACAGGGCGGGTTCACCATTCCCGAGGCAAGCACCGCGGTGTCGATCTACCTGTTTGCGAGCGGCATTGGCGGCTTCATCGGCGGACCGCTTGCCGATCGTTACGGTCCGCGCCGCGTGATCTTGTGGTCGCTGATTGCCGCTGTGCCGTTCATGGCCGCGGCGCCCAGGCTGTCTCCTGCCGCTTTCACGGCGATGCTGGCGTGTGGCGGTCTGCTGCTGCAATCGACGCTGCCGATCAGCGTCACCTTCGCGCAGAGCTTCGTGAAAGGCGGCGCCGCTACCGTATCGTCGCTGATGATGGGCTTTGCGTGGGGGATGGGCAGCCTGTTCGTGCCGCTCATCGGCGCTGCTGCGGATCGGTTCGGCATCGAGAACACTCTGGCCGTGCTGGCGTTCGTCCCGCTGCTGGCGTCTTACCTCGCGTATCGGCTGCCAGAGCAGGCCACCGCGCCCATCGAGCCAAAGGTCGATTCCCTTCCATGACGTGTAGTAGTACCCTCTGACTGTGGCGCGCTATCCCTCGTCTGGCATCGGCTACTCGATCGGACCCGGCGGTATTTCACCGGCGGTAAAGATCCTGTTGATCGCGAACGTCGTGCTGTTCGTGCTCAACATGATCGTCGGCGATGCCATGACCCTGCGTCTCGGCCTGTCGCCGCAGGCGGTGTTCGAGAACCTCGCGCTGTGGCAGCCCGTCACTTACATGTTCCTCCACAGCACTGGCGGCCTCGGTCACATCCTGTTCAACATGCTGGCGCTGTGGATGTTCGGCACCGATCTCGAACGCACCTGGGGCACTCGCTTCTTCACGAAGTATTACTTCATCACCGGTATCGGCGCGGCGGCGACCACGCTGCTGCTGTCCATGTTCGTCGACGGCATCTACTACACGGTTACGGTCGGCGCTTCCGGTGCGATCTATGGGCTGCTGGTCGCTTACGCGATGTACTTTCCACATCGCACGATCTTCCTGATCATCTTCCCGCTCCCCGCGCGTGTGTTCGTGATCATCGCCGGCGTGCTGGCGTTCATGAATTCGCTGGCGGGCCCTGGCAGCAGCGTCGCGCACACCGCGCATCTCGGTGGTCTCGTGGTCGGTTACCTGTATTTGAAGTCGCTGCGCTCGCGCCCGATGGACGAAATCAAATATCGCTACTTTCGTTGGAAGATGGGCCGGGCGCGCAGCAAGTTCGATGTGTATTCAGGCGGACGCTCGTCGGATGACGACTGGAAGAGCGACTGGAAGAAGCACATTCACTAGGGATCAGGGATCAGGGATCAGGATCAGGGATCAGGATCAGGGATCAGCAGTCAGGCTTCGAAACGCCGCGCGGGCTTGAAACCTGCAGCTGGCCCGACGATGTTTGCCGGGAATCCTTCGAGAGCGGTGTTGTACAGATCGACGTGTTTGTTGTAGACGTTACGGATCGCCACGTTCGACGTTTCACCTTCAAGCCGCTGCCACGCCTGCTTCACCTGCCCGCGCAGCCGCGCCAGCCGCGCATAGACGGCAGACGCCCAGGCCAGTAGCGCGAACACAATCGCGACCGTGAACAAGACATTCACGTTAACCCCGGCTCCTGATCCCTGATCCTGATCCCTGATCCTGATCCCTGATCCTGATCCCTGATCCTGATCCCTGATCCTGATCCCTGTCCGTGATCCTCGATCGCTACTTTTTTTCGTGGAAGTAATTGTCGGTGCCGTCGAGCCAGTCCTGCCGAATCGGGCTGAAGATGTCCATCTCGAACGTGTCGTCGATTGCCTCGGCCTGGTGCGGCACCCAGCTGGGGATGTGCAGCACCTCACCTTCGCGCACGGTGATCTCTTCGCCGTTGATCAGGAAACGCAACCCGCCCTGCAGCACGTATGTCATCTGCTCGCTCTCGTGCGAATGCATGGGCACCAGCGCGCCGCGCTTGAGGTAGATCTGCGTCACCATCTCGCGCTCGCCGGTGATGATCTTTCGCGAGATCATTTCCGTCACTTTTTCGAGCGCAATTTCATCCCAGCGATAGAGTCGGACAGGCGTTGATGTCATTGTTTGTCTGCGGTTTGCGGCGAATTATAGCATTCGCTTCGGGTGGTATAATTTTTCCTGCATGAAGGCATCGACGCTCGCCTCTCGGCCCGACGCGCGAACCGAATCGGATGCACGCTGGGCAGGCCTGACACGCGACCAATTGCTGCGGGCGTACCGCACGATGCTTC
>DASVFC010000012.1:0-10646 GCA_036380235.1 Vicinamibacterales bacterium | reverse complement strand
GGGTTGAGGAAGAAGAGAATCAGCGAGATCAGGAGCACGTAAATCACGAGTGATTCGATGAGCACGAGGCCCAGAATCAGCGCGCCGCGGATTTCGCCGGCAGCACCGGGGTTACGGGCAATCGCTTCGGCGGCCGAGGCGACGGCTTTGCCCTGTCCGAGGGCGGCGCCGAGAGCGGCGAGCGCGAGCGCAAAACCGGCGGTGATGATCGACCACTGCGCCACCGCGCTGCCCGCAGTCGCAGCAGCTTCCTGGGCGTAGACCGGAGAGGCCAGACCGAGGATCACGAAACCAAACATCAACGACAGCACCAACCGACTTGTTCTCACGGAAAACGCCTCCATCTGAAATCTCTGAGCACTTCGACCGCGACGGCTATCGCGAGGGACGACACACCGGCTAGCAAGCCCACCGGGTCGAGGTGCAAACGCACCATCATACCGTAGGCTGCGAGAGCCAGCATAGCATGCCTTGTGAAAAACTTCACTAGCGCGAAACGGGGCGGTTTTGCAGCGGTTTCGGCCGCCACCGCGGCTTCGCCGCTATGACGTGGCGGACCCGATCGCCGCGCGATCAGTGCGTCCACCGTGCCGCGAATGGCCCAATACGACAACCCGATCAGCACGCCGCCGCCAAGCACGGCGACGCCGCTCAGCACGTCGCGACGAACCACCGCATACACGATCGCCGTCAGCGCACACGCGACGCCGGTCGTGCGAACGATGCGCTCGAGCACGAGAACTAATCCTTGGAACCGTCGTAACCGCTGGAACCTTTAGAACCTTTCGAACTTCGGGCTGACGCATTCGAAAGCTGTAGCACGCGATAGACGTTGAGGACTCCAGCAGCAAGCCCGCAGAAGAAGCCGATGAACGACAGCCATGGTTGCGTACCAAACGTTTGGTCGAGCCAGTAACCCGCGCCGAACCCGAGCACCAGCGCAAACACGAACGACAGACCGATGGTGCTGAGCTGCCCGATGAGTTGCCAGGTGGTGGGTGACGTGGGTGCCACGGGCCCACTATACTGCCCTTAGCGCCGGCCGCATTCGCGGAGAGAGCCCCTGGCCCGAGCCGGGGGAATGAGTTCATCTATGGGTCGATACCTTGCACGTCTAGTGGCCGCGAGCGTCGCCGCCGTTGTGTGTTCCGCCGCGCTCCTCGCACAATCGAACGAACGCGTCGCCTACGTCAGCGCCTTCGACGAGAGGACGCGCGCGCCGATCACCGGCCTCGGCGTCCGCGACTTCGTGGTGCGCGAGGACGGCGCCGCGCGCGAGGTCCTGCGGGTCACGCCGGCGGCGTCGCCGATGCCGGTGACAATCCTGGTGGACAACACGCAGGACGCCAACCCCCACATCGCCGACATCCGGCGCGCGTTGACCTCGTTCGTCAAGGCGCTCGACGGCATCGGCCCGATCTCGATCATCGGCGTCGCCGATCGGCCGACGCTGCTGCGCGACTACACGACCGATCAGAAGCTGCTGCAGGAAGGCGTCGGCAAGGTGTTCGCAATGCCCGGCGCCGGCGCGACATTGCTCGATGCGATCGTCGAGATCAGCCGCGGCATCCAGAAGCGCGAGGAGGACCGCGCCGCGATGGTGATCCTCACCACCGAAAATACCGAGTTCAGCACACGCCATTACAACGAGGTGCTCGAGGCGCTCGAGCGCGGCGGTGCGCAGCTGCATGCCGTCATCCTCAACACGCCTGAGGGCAGTTCGCTGGCCGATCCGGTGCGCAACCGCGCGTCGGTGCTCGATATCGGTCCGAAGAAGAGTGGCGGTACTCGCGAGGACGTGCTCACCAGCCAGGCCTTCGAAAGCAAGCTGCTGGAGCTGGCCGCGATCCTCAAGAGCCAGCACCGCGTGGTGTATGCACGCCCGCAAACGCTGATCCCACCCGAGAAACTTGAAATTACTTCTGCCAAGCCCGGTGTGACTGTGAGCGGCGCGGCCGCACGAGGTCAGACGGTCAGGTAATACCCAATGCGTTTTCTCGTCACGTGTTCCATCACCCTGCTCGCCACGCTGTCTGCGGTTGCGTCCAACTCCGCGACGGCGCCGGACGGGCAGGAGAAGCCGCAGGTCTTCCGTGCCGGAATCGAGCTGGTGTCGCTCAACGTCACCGTCGTCGACAGCCAGGGCCGCTATGTCACCGATCTCGGAGAAGGCGACTTTTCGGTCTTCGAAGACGGCGCCAAGCAGGAGCTGTCGTTCTTCAATCGCGGCAACCTGCCGATTGCGTTATCACTGCTGATCGACTCCAGCGCGAGCATGGATCAGCGCATGGAGAACGCGCAGGATGCGGCCGTTGGCTTCGCGCGGACTATTCGCGAGCAGGACCTGGCACAGGTCGTGGACTTCGACAGCCGCGTTGAGATCAAGCTTGGCTTCACCAACAAGGTCGCCGATCTCGAGAGCGCCATTCGGACAACTGCGGCCGGCGGCTCCACCGCGCTGCACAACGCCGTTTACATCTCGCTCAAGGAGCTGGCCAAGGTGAAAGCGAAGAATCCCGACGAGATTCGCCGCCAGGCGATTGTGGTGCTCTCTGACGGCGAAGACACCTCGAGCCTCGTCAGCTTCGAGGAAGTACTCGATCTCGCGAAGCGATCGGAAACCGCGATCTACACGATTGGCCTGCAGCCGCGTGAAACGAGCGCACTGCGCGGTTTCCGCGAAGCCGAATTCGTGCTGCGGCAGTTGGCGCAGGAAACCGGCGGCCGTGCGTTCTTCGCGCAGCGGATCGAAGACCTCAAGGACGTCTACAACCAAATCGCCAACGAGCTCTCGAGCCAATACTCGATGGGCTATGCGCCGAAGAACCCGCGCCGCGACGGCGCGTTCCGCCGCCTGGTCGTGCAGGTAAACCGGCCCAATACCACGGCACGCACCAAACGCGGCTATTACGGCCCGGTGTCATAACACCGCACGGCCGTCGAAACCTCAGTTACTATGCACCGGTGCGATCGACCGTTTACCTGATCGGCGCCGGCCCCGGCGCCCCGGATCTCATTTCGCTGCGCGGCTACCGCTGCCTGCAGAAGGCCGACGTGGTGATCTTCGATCACCTCGTGCATCCGGACCTCCTCGATGTCGCGCCGGCGCACGCCGAGCGGATCGATGTCGGGCCGGCCGCGCCCGAGCAACGCGATCAGGATGCAATCTGCTACCTGCTTGCAGAGAAAGCGCGCGAAGGCAAGACCGTGGCGCGATTGAAGTGGGGCGATCCGTTCCTCTTCGATCGCGGCGGTGAAGAAGCGCTGTTCCTGCACGAACAGGGTTTGCCTTTCGAGGTGGTCCCCGGCGTGCCAGCGGCGATCGGCGCGAGCGCGCACGCCGGCATTCCGATCACTTATCACGGCAGCGGCGACACCGTAACGTTCGTCCGCGGGCACGAGGACGAGGGCCGCGAAAAGACGAAAGTCGACTGGGAAAGCCTGGCGCGTCTCGACGGCACCATCGTCTGCTACGCCGGACCCAAGCAGCTGCCCAGGATGTTGCAATCGCTGATCGAGAACGGCCGCTCGCCAGACGAGGTCGCGGCGATCATCAGGCACGGCACGCTGTCGTCACAGAAGACGCTCACGGGCACGTTGCAGGAGCTCGCCAATGAGATGAAGGAACATCCGGCGACGGAAGCGGGCCTGCTCATCGTCGGCAAGGTGGTGAACTTTCGCGAGCACCTGCGCTGGTTCGATTCACGCGCCTTGTTCGGACGCCGGGCGCTGGTGATGCACGACAAGGAAGAATCCGGCCAGCTCGGGGACCTGTTGCGACAGCATGGCGCCGAAGTGATCAGCGATGCCGACACGCACGTCGATGTCTACGGGCTACTGCTCGAGCGCAAGATCGATTTGGTGGCCTTCACCAGCGCTTCAGCGGTGTTGAACTTCGCGGCGAATTACGGTGCCGACCAGGCATCGGATCTGCTCGGCCACACGGTGGTGGCGATTTTAGGGCCGGCCGCGGCCGACGCCGCGCAACGCGCGCACATATCGCCGGCTGTACAGGTGCAGGAGGAATCGGTGTCGGCGTTCGCGGAGGCGATCGCGGAGCAGTTCAGGGGAGATTAGCTATCGCCAGGGCATGAGGTTTTCGATCCACGCGATTCGCGTCAGATCGTTGTAGATCACCGTCACCATCAGCGTCATCAGCAGCACGAACCCCACGAACAACATCTTCTCTTTCACCGCGAGGCTGAAGTCGCGGCGCGAGATGGTCTCGATCGCCATGATGAAGATGTGGCCGCCGTCGAGCACCGGGATCGGCATCAGGTTCAACAGGCCGAGGTTCAGGCTGATCGACGCCATCAACGCGAGCAGCGCGATCCAACCCGCTTGCGCCGATTCGCCGGAGAGCTGCGCGATCCCGACCGGGCCCATCAGTTGCTTGGGTGAAGCCTCGCCGGTGAACAGGTCCTTCAGCGTGTTGAGGATCAACCCCGACATCTCGACGTTGCGCTGGATGCTCATGCCGACCGCTTCGATCGGCGACGGCGTGTACGAGACCGTCTCGTCGCGGCCATACATGCCGATCAACGTGCGCTCGCCTTCCCGATAGGGCGTCACCGAGATCTGCTGATCGACTCCGGCGCGGCGGACGGTGAATACGATCGGCTGGTCGGCGGGCTTGCTGCCGAGCGTGCGCAGCACCTGCGAATAGAACGCCATCGGTTCGCCGTCGATGGCGCGGATCTCGTCGCCCACTTGCAGGCCAGACGACTCGGCCGGCTTGCCGGCGACGAATCCCGTCACCTTCGGGTGGGAATCTGGCAACACGCCGATGGTGCCAATCTCGAACCGGGCATCGCCGCGCGTGCGCATCTCGGTGAGATCGGGACGGACGCTGAGTCGCTGTTCGCGCCCGCCGCGGATGACCACGACGTCCACCTCGCGTTCGGGACGCGCGGCAACCGCGAGCTCGAGGTGCTCCCAGGTTGGCGTTTCGGCGCTGCCGAACTGCGTGATGATGTCCCCCGGCTGCAGGCCCGCCTTCTCCGCGGGAGATCCTGCCTGCACCGCGCCGACCGCCGCCGCCTTCTCGAGATAGGCGGGCACGTCAGAGCCCTGCATCAACACCACGGCCAGCAAAACGACCGCGAGAATGATGTTCATCGCCGGGCCGGCGATCAAAATCTGGAACCGCTGCCACTTCGTCTTCGAGAGGAATTCGTCCTCTTTGCCGCTCGGGCCGTCTTCGGGATTCTCGCCCGCCATCTTCACGTAGCCGCCGAGCGGGATGATGCTGACGCAATATTCGGTGTCGCCGCGCTGCACCTTCAGAATCTTCGGCCCGAAGCCGAGCGAGAAGGTCAGCACGCGCACGCCGTTCCAGCGCGCGAGCAGGAAGTGCCCGAGCTCGTGGATGAAGACGAGCACGCCGAGCACGAACAAGAAAGCAAGTAGCGTCTGCACGGTTGTTCCTATCTACTCAATTCTAATGCGCTCGCCAGCTCAGCGGCGTGGGCACGGGCCCAGCGGTCGACGCGACGAACGTCTGCAAGTGTCTCCGCAGCTTCCGGCGTGTGCGCATCCATCGCCTGCTCAATCAGATGCGGAATTTGCGTGAAGCCCAGCCGGCCCTCTAAAAAAGACGATACGGCGACCTCGTTGGCCGCGTTCAACACGATTGGGAGGCTGCGTTCTGCTTCGAGCGCTCGATAGGCCAGCTTGAGGCACGGAAACACGTCCCAGGCTGGAGACTGAAACTCGAGCGCGCCAACGCGCGTCAGGTCCAGGAACGGGACAGGCGCATCCCACCGATCTGGATAGGCAAACGCATACTGGATCGGCAGCCGCATGTCGGTGATGCCCATCTGCGCGATGATCGACCCGTCTTTCAGCTCGACCATGGAGTGCACGATCGACTGCGGATGTACTACTACTTCGATGCCGGACGCGGGTACCCCGAACAACCAGTGCGCCTCGATCACCTCGAGGCCCTTGTTCATCAGCGTGGCCGAGTCGATGGTGATCTTCGGTCCCATCTGCCACGTCGGGTGCTTCAAAGCCTCAGCAGCAGTAACCGTTTCCAGTGCCGCGAGCGAGCGGCCGCGAAACGGGCCTCCCGACGCGGTCAGGATCAACCGCCGCAGCTCGCCGTCGCTCCTGCCGTGCAGGCATTGGTGGATGGCGTTGTGCTCGCTGTCCACCGGCAGCACTGCAACGCCCTTCCTGCGCGCGGCATCCATCACGATGCCGCCGGCCATCACCAGCACTTCCTTATTTGCAAGCGCGATGGTTTTGCCGGCTTCGATTGCGGCCAGAACGGCATCGAGCGCCGCGGTGCCCGAAGATGCGCACAGCACGATGTCGACATCAGGGTGCGTCGCGATCTGGCACAAGCCGTCGTTGCCGACACCGCTGATCTCGGCCGGCGAGCCGCCGAGCGCCGCGATCAGCTTGTCCATCGCGTCGCCGGTGGCCATTGCCACGGCGCGGGGTCGGAACTCGAGGACCTGCTTCACCATCGCGCCTACGTTCGACGCCGCGGCGATCGCGACCACCTCGACGCGATCGGCATGCGTGCGCGCGACGTCGAGCGCGCTGGTGCCGATCGATCCGGTGGATCCGAGAATGGCGATGCGCCGCATCAGCTATACGACCCGCAGGAAGAAATAGAAGACCGGCGCCGCGAACAGCAGCGCATCGATGCGGTCGAGCACGCCGCCGTGCCCCGGAATCAGAGTGCCGCTGTCTTTCATGTCGGCGGCGCGCTTCAACATCGACTCGAACAGATCACCGATGATGCCGGCAACTACGATGCCCAGCGCCAAACTCGCGTGCCACCACCACGGGTAAATCGGCAGCCAGTAACTGCCGGCCAGGGCTAGAAATATCGGCGCCATCACAAAGCCGCCGATCGCACCCTCGCGCGTTTTCTTCGGGCTGCGCATCGGCGCCAGCGGCGTGCGGCCGAACGTGCGGCCGGTGTAGTACTGCGCGGTATCGCTGATTGCCACGGTGGCGATCAATAACAGCACGGCTTCCCTGCCGGCGATCGCATGCACACCCACGAGGCTGCCAAGCGGTAGTCCGATGTACACCGGCGCCAGGATCGCCGCCGCGGTGTCGGCGAGTAGCGGCGTACCGACGCGATCGGAGGCGAGCACGTTCAACGCAACGAGCAACAGCGCTGCGGCGAGGACCGACTCGATATCGATCCACTGAAACGGCACCATCGCGCACGCGAACAACGTCGACAGCAGTGCCGTCCAGTACGGCACCTTCGCACCGATCTTGTCGACGATGCGTTCGTACTCGTGGAAGGCGAGCGCGCACACGGCGAGCGCGACGCCGAGCAGCGCCGTGGAGTCGAGGAACCAGATCAAGGCGAGCGCGACGACGCCGAGGACGAGGCCGCTCAGGAGGCGAGTCATCTCAGGGCTTGGGGATTGGGCTCAGGTCCTGCAATTTCAGCGGACGCCCGCGGGCACTGGCGGCGTGATGCCGCCGAAGCGGCGGTCGCGCTTCTGGTATTCGATCACGCCCTCGAGCAGGTGCTTGCAGCGGAAGTCCGGCCACAACGTGTCGGTCACCCAGATCTCCGCATACGCAATCTGCCACAGCAGGAAATTGCTCACCCGCATCTCGCCGCTGGTCCGGATCAGCAGGTCGGGATCCGGCTGGCCTTTGGTGTAGAGGAATTGCGCGAACCGATCCTCATCCAGATCGTCAGCCTTGATGCCCGACTCCATGGCGCGTCTCGCCGCGTCGACGATCTCGCTGCGTCCGCCGTAGTTGAGCGCGATGTTGAACAACATGCCGGTGTTCTTCGCCGTCTTGCGCTCGGCATCCAGCAGCTCCGTCTGGATGTCGGTAGCCAGCGCATCGGATCGCCCGATCACGTTGAAGCGGATGTTGTTGCGGAGCAGGGTGTCGAGCTCGAGACGCAG
Organism: Vicinamibacterales bacterium; assembly: GCA_036380235.1. GTDB lineage: Bacteria > Acidobacteriota > Vicinamibacteria > Vicinamibacterales > UBA2999 > 12-FULL-67-14b. The sequence continues at coordinate 2,748 of DASVFC010000012.1, read as the reverse complement.
ATAGCGCTTGAGCAGCATCATCAACGTGCTGACTTCGGTCGCCGGCCGCTTCCAGTTCTCGACCGAGAACGCGTACAGCGTCAGCACTTCGAGGCCGAGGCGGGCAGAGGTCTCGACGACGTCGCGGACGGCGTCGACGCCGGCGCGGTGTCCTTCGACGCGCGGCAGATGGCGTTCGCCTGCCCAGCGGCCGTTGCCGTCCATGATGATGGCGACGTGGCGCGGCAGCCGATCGAATTCGACCTGGCGGGCCAACACCTCTTCAGGTCCGCCGGCAGGGATCCACTCCAGCAATTGATCGAGGCTCATGGAGTCGGTCTGTCGATCATAAACGAAAAGGCCGGCCCGGTTTCCCCCGGCCGGCCTTCTCGGTAGCTTCAAACTTTAAACTTTAAACCGGGCTATTTGCTGGTGCTCGTCGGCCATGGCACCTGGCCGCTCTTCGGCGTTGCGCCCATGCCCTTGAAGTTGAAGCGCTGGAGCCGCTTGCCGGTGTAGGTTTCGGTCGTGTAGATGTTGCCCTTCGAGTCCACGGCGATGCTGTGCACGCCGAGGAACATGCCCGGCTGGCGGCCGCCGTAGCCGAAGTTGTAGACCTCTTCCATGGTGGCGCGGTTGAACACGCGCACGTGCTCGTTGACGCCGTCGGCCATGTAGAGCCAGGTCTGCTGCGGGTCCTTCGAGAAGGCGATGTCCCACACCGAGCCGTCGGCACGGGTCTGCGGGGCGACGAACACTTCCTTCACGAACTTGCCTTCGCGCGTGAAGATCTGCACGCGATCGTTCGGACGGTCGCAGACGTAGACCATGCCGTCGTTGGCCATCTCGGCGCAGTGCACCGGGGTGCGGAACTGCTTCGCCGGCGGCTCACCAGGGGTGTAGGGACCCATCGGCTCGTCGGTCGGCGGGTTGCCATAAGCGCCCCACACGCGCGTGATCTTGCCGCTGTCGAGATCGATCACCGCAACGCGATGGTTGAAGTAGCCGTCGGCGACGTAACCTTCGTTCGCCTTCGGATCGATGAAGATCTTGGCGACGCGGCCGAAGTTGTTCATGTCAAGGCTGTTCGCCACGTACTGCGGCTTGTCGCCCGACGAGCCTTCCTTGAGGCGCGCGTTCTTCTTGCCGTACTGCGCAACGAACTTGCCGTCGCGCGTGAACTTCAGGATGTGCGCGTCTGGGCCGCCGTTGCCGCCGATCCACACGAAGCCCTTGTGATCGACGACGATGCCGTGGTTGCTTTCCGGCCAATCATACGAATTGTCCTTGGGCTGGCCGCCCCAGCTGCCGACGAGGTTGCCGGCCGCGTCGAACTCGAGCACCGGCGGTGCGGGGTTGCAGCACTCGCCAACCGGCGGCGCGCCCGGCTTGACCACCGCCAGCTCCGTGCGATCGAGATTGCCCGGATCGTTGCCGCGATGGATCACCCAGACGTGATCGTCGGATGAAATGCCGATGCCGATGGTCATGCCGTGGACCCAGTTGTTGGGCAGCGGCTTTGGCCAGAACGGATCGACTTCGAATCTCGGCACCTGCTTCGCCTGCGCGGCAGTCCGATCGAGCAGCGCCTGGCCGGCGCCCAGCGCAACGAGGACGGCGACAAACGCCGCGCCCACGTATACCTTGCGTTTCTTCATTCCCCGCTCCCCTCTCAAGAAGGCCTTTAGCGGGCGCAAGTATACTTGGGACCGATTACCGTGTCGAGCGTTGCCACACGCAAATTAGCGAGCAAACTGGCCGTCGTCCTGGCTCTGCTGGTGATCCTGGCCCCGCCAATCGGCGCCCACGAAGTCCCTAACGAAGTCACCGTGTTCGGGTTCGTCCGCCCCGAGGGACAAACGCTGACGCTTCTGCTGCGGGCGCCGTTGAAGGCGATGCGCGACATCGAAGTGCCTACCGTGCCGGGCGACTTCATCGACTTTTCGCGCGTCGACCGGGCCCTGAACGATGCCGCGACGTTATGGATCGTCGATTACATCGAGCTTTACGAAAACGGCCAACGGCTGGGCCGGCCGCGCGTCACCGGCGCGCGCGTATCGTTGCCTTCGGATCGGTCGTTTGATTCCTATGAGCAGGCCCGAGACAGCATCCTGACCGGGCCGCGCCTCGACGCCGCCACGCAGATTTATTGGGAACAGGGGTTGATGGACATCGCGTTCGAGTATTCGATCGCGTCCGATCAATCCGACTTCGCGATCCGTCCGGGCCTCACCCGCCTCGGACTGCAGGTGAATGTCGTGCTGCGTTTCCTGCAGCCGGGCGAGCCCGAGCGCGTGTTCGATATCCACGCCGACACCGGCATCGTGCACCTCGATCCGCGCTGGCATCAGGCCTTCTACTTGTTCGCGCGAGAAGGGTTCTTTCACATCCTCGAAGGCGTCGATCACCTGCTGTTCCTGTTGTGCCTGGTGATCCCGTTCCGCAAATTTCGCCCGCTCGCAATCGTGATCACCGCGTTCACGGTGGCGCACTCGGTAACGCTGATCGCCTCGGCGTTCGGCATGGCGCCAGACAGCCTGTGGTTCCCGCCGCTGATCGAGACGCTGATCGCCATCTCGATCGTCTACATGGCCTTCGAGAACATCGTCGGTGCCAATTTGCAGCGGCGGTGGGCCGTCACGTTTTTCTTCGGCCTGATTCACGGCTTCGGGTTTTCGTTCCTGCTGCGCGAGCGGCTGCAGTTTGCCGGCGATCACCTGGTGGCGTCGCTGCTGGCGTTCAACGTCGGCGTCGAGATCGGCCAGTTGC
>DASVFC010000011.1:0-7583 GCA_036380235.1 Vicinamibacterales bacterium | reverse complement strand
GAAGGTCACCCAGCCAGGCCCACGCAGGATGTTCCTGCCGGCGTTGCCGAACGTGCCGGACGGCACCGGCGTGAACGCCGCCGGGTTGAACCACTGTGCGACGGTCTCGGGGCCTTCCGGATCACCGGTCAGGTTCGGCATGCCGGTCTGATCGGCGCCAACGTTGTTGTTGCCCTGCGTCACGGTGAAGGCACGGCCCGAGCGGGCGCTGTAGATGCCGCTTATCAGCCAGCCGCCGAGGATGTGACTGGCAACGCCGTCCTGCAGCATCGGCTTGCCCTCACCGAATGGCAGTTCGACGATGAAGTTGGCGACGAAGCGGTGACGGATGTCGAAGTCGCTCGGCCCTTCCCAAGACTCGAGGTCGCGTGTGTTCTGCGCGCGGCCCGATGATGCATTGAGGTGTTCCGGCGCCTGATCGCGCGCTTCGCCCAACGTGTAGGACGCGCGGTAGCCATAGCCGTCGCTGAAGCGCTTTTCGAACGACATGTCGACGCCCTTGTAGTTCGCTTCGCCGTTCATCTCGCGCGCCTGGATGTTGCCGAAGTTCGGATAGGGCACCGGACCGTTGGCGTCGAGCGTGCCGCGCGTCGGTTGATTCAGATTCCGCAACACCGCCAGGTGTCGCGTGAACGAGCCAACCGCGTCGGCCGACACCACCATGTTGCCGGCGAGCTGGCGCTCGATACCCGCACCGAACTGCTGCACCATCGTCCGCGGTGAGTCTTCGAACGCCGCCCGCAGCTTGAGGTTGCGGATCACGAGGTTGTTCGGATCGAGATAGTTGGCGGGGAAACCGTCGCGCAGCAGGAACACCGGATTGGTGTTGCCGGTGGAGTTAACCTGGTTGTTGATCAACCCGGGCGGGTTGAGTGCCAGCTGATCTTCCGAGCCGATGCGATCGAACTGGTTGAAGAACACGCCATAGCCGCCGCGAATCAGCGTCTGGTCGTTGATGCGATAGATGGCGCCAATCCTGGGCGCGAAGTTGTTGGTGTCAGGATTCACCAGCGCGCGGTCGCTTAGTGAGCCGTCGCTGGCAAACACGAGGCTGCCGCTGCCGGCCGGATCGAAATTCGCCAGGCGGTTGTCTTTTTCGGTCGGCGGCGTCATGAAGTCGTAGCGCAAACCGAGATTGATCGTGAACTTGTCGCTCGGCTTCCAGTCATCCTGCACATACACCGAACTCGACCACAACTCCTGCGTCACCACGAACACGTTGGTGAGCTCGGCACGGTTCGGATAGCCGAGCATGAAGTCGGCAAAGGCGTTGCCGGTGAAGGTCGACTGGAAGCGCAGGTTGCCGCGCGTCGGCGCCACGTCGAAGTACTCGTTTGACATCGGCATCATCAGATCGATGCCGAACTTGATCTGGTGATTACCCTTCATCCACGTGGTGGTGTTGAGCCACTGCACCTGGCTGGTGTTCTGGAACTTGGGCATGAAGTTCGGCGAGCCGATGCGGATGTGACCGTCGATGTCGACGCCAACGACGCCGCCAGCCACGCGCGGATCCTCGGGAACACCCCTGAAGCCAATCTGCGCCATACCGCTCTGGCCGAATGGCTCCTGCTGACCGTCGTTGGTGCCGCGCGCCCAGGAAATGCGCGACTCGTTCACCAGCCGTGAGCTCAGCACCTTGTTCCAGCCGCCGACCACGGCATGCGAGTCGAGGAAATTCCGACCCCAGGCCGACGTCGACGTGCCATCGATCACCCCGCCGAACCAGCCGGGCACGAAACGCACGCGGTTGCTGCCGATGTAGCGCACGAAGATGTTGTTGGTGTTCGCAAACGGCATGTCGACGCGGACCATGTAGCGATCCGAGTCGTCTTCGACGTTGGGCTGCCGGATGAAATTGTTCGGGCCGGTCGTGTTCGGCAGCGGCACGAGGTCCATGATCGCGGCGGCGACGGGATCGATGCGGTTGGCGGGAATGGTGTTGTTCGGGAACGGCTGGCCGGTCAGCGGATCGCGAATCGTCGAGGTGAAGATGCCGCGGCGTTGATCGGCCGTCATCACGTTGCCGGTGCGCAGCACGCCCTGCTTAAGCCGCGTGCCTTCGTAGTCGGCGAAGAAGAACGCGCGATTGCCGGGCAGCGGACCGCCAAGGTTGGCGCCGAACTGGTTCTGCTTGTTCGACGCCTTCGGCTGATTCGCCGCCTTCGCGAAGTAGTTGATCGAGTCGAGGGAATCGTCGCGATAGAAGTCGTAGACCGTGCCGCGGAACTGGTTGGTGCCCGACTTGGTGTTGACGATGATGGCCGCGCCCGGGGACCAGCCGTATTCGGCGGCGTAGGGGCTGGTTACCACCTTGAACTCGTCAATCGCGTCCACCGACGGCCGCGAAATCTGCGTCGTCAACTCCTGGACGTTGGTCGAAAAGCTGTTGTTCGCAACGCCGTCGAGCAGGAAGTTGTTCTGCAGGCTGCGATTGCCGTGCACGCTGATGCCGCCGGTGCGGCCGGCGGAGGTGCCGCCCGACTGTTCGGTGTAGCGATCGCTTTGCACGCCAGGCACCATCGCCAGCAAGTCGTCCCAGTTGCGAATGGCGAGCGGCAGCTTGTCGACCTCGTTGGTGTCGACCACGGTGCCAAGCACGGCCGATTCGGTGCTGAGCAGCGGCGTGATGCCCTCAACCTTGACGGTCTCGCCAATCGATCCCACCGCGAGAGACAGGTCGAGCCGCGAACGCGCGCCGAGCTCGAGCGACACCGTCTGCTCGTAACGCTGGAAGCCGGTGGCTTCCGCCTGCACGAGATATTCGCCGGGCAACAGATTGACGACGAGGTAGACGCCGGCGTTGTTGGTCGTCACCGTCGATGCGACGTTGGTGGCCAGGCTCGTCACCGTGACCTTCGCGTTCGGAAGGACGGCCTCCGAGGCATCGCGCACGACGCCCGTAAGCGTGGCGCGGTCGACCTGTGCCGACGCCGGCACCGCCGTGATCAGAATCGCCGCCGCGATAATCAACGTCCGTTGAACCACCTGCATGGGTTTCCTCCTCGTCCTCACTCACGGCCTCCCGGCTTGGGAACGATCGGTACGCGCCCGTCGGGCGCCGGCCACGCGCGAAAGTGCGCGTACCTCGGATCGTCGCTGGCGGCCATCGATCGACGCCTGCCCGCCAAAACGTTCAAGTAATAAGCGTTGTATCCGTACGCCGCAACAAACGGGTGATATCCGGATCTAATCAGTGTGACGTCGCCGTGACGAACGGTTAACGCCCGATCGGCGCGGTCATCATAGATGCGCTGGATACCAAACCCCAAGTCCGCTTCTTCGGCACTTCGGCGGGACCAGTCGTCCTTCGCGCCTTCGGGGCTTCGGCGGGACAGGCCCGAGGGCTGGAAGCGGTAGTAATAGATTTCTTCGAGCTTGACCTCGCCCGGGGGACGGTCGACATCATGCTTATGCGGCGGGTAACTCGACCAGTTGCCGGCGGGTGTGAACACCTCGCACACCATCAGTCGCGCGGCTGGAAAGTCCGGCCGGATGATGTCGACGATCTGCCGCGTCGCATTGCCGCCGCCGCGAATCTCGAAGCCGCACTCCTCGGGTTTTATGACATGAGCCTCGAGGCGCATGCCGCGAGGAACGGGCGCCCGCCCGTCAGCCAGTTCGGTGGGCCGCTCGGCCTCGATAAGGAACGCGATTTTCGGCGGCAAATAGATGGCGTGAGGGTAGCTGTCGAAAACATCGCGGCGCGGACCCAGCACGGCGGTGCCGCCGTCAAAACTGATCCGGCAGTGGCCGCGCAACAGCACCAGGCAACATTCCTCGTGCCCGGTGTTGCCCGTGAAGGGCCGCTCGGGAGCGACCTGGCGCACCGCGAAGTGCACGAACCGCCACCCCGCCTGCGCGGCAGAGATTTCAAACGTCGTTCCCGTGCGATCGGGCGCGAGCGCCTTCGATCGATAGAGCACGCGCGTGGCCACCGGCCGCGATACTATCACCGCCGATGATTCGGGTGGCGAACGCGCCGTGCTCATGGGGCGTACTTGAGTTTGCCGGGGCGGTGGAACCGGCCGGTTACGGCACCGTGCTCGACGAGATTCGTGCCACGGGATACGACGGCACCGAGCTTGGTGACTGGGGGTTCATGCCCACCGATCCGCAGCGGCTACGCGAGGAACTCGCGGCACGCCGGCTCGCGCTGGTCGGTGCGTTCGTGCCGATTGCCTTCGCCAATCCGGCCGCGCACGACGCCGGAGTAGCGACGGCCGTCACGACCGCAACCTTGATGCGCGATGCCGGCGCGACCGACGCCTTCATCGTGTTGTCGGACGACAACGGGACGGTGCCCGAACGCGAACAGAATGCCGGGCGCATCACGGCGCAACACGGGTTGAGCGGCGAGCAGTGGCAGACCTACGCTGCCGGCGTGGACCGCGTCGCACGCGCGGTGTTCGAAGCGACCGGCTTGCGAAGCGTGTTTCACCCGCACTGCGGCGGTTACGTTGAAACGCCGGAGGAGATCGATGAGTTGATGCGCCGCACCGATCCTGCGCGGGTGGGCTTGGTCTTCGATACCGGCCACATTCTTTACGGCGGCGGCGATCCGCAACGCGTCCTCGAACAGCATCGTGAGCGGATCTGGCACGTGCATTTCAAGGATTGCGACCGTGATGTTGCGGCCGAGGCGCGCCGCGAGCGCCTGGGCTACCTGGCCGCGGTTCGCAAGCAGTTGTTCTGCGAGCTGGGAACGGGCGCGGTCGACTTTGCACAGATGGTGCGGACCTTGACGCACAGCGGCTACGACGGCTGGATTGTCGTAGAGCAGGACGTGTTTCCTGGATACGGCACGCCAAAGGAAAGCGCGCAGAAGAGCCGCGCGTATCTGCGCGGCCTCGGCGTCTGACGGCCATGACACCCAATCCGCTGCGCGAGATGACCGCCACCACGCCAACGTGCCTGTGGAACGACTCCGCCGACCCGGACGAGCTGCGCTGGAGTCTGGACCAGGGCGCGGTCGGAGCCACGTGCAATCCGGTGATCGCACACACGGTGATCGAAACGCGCCTGCAGGAATGGCAGCCGCGCATCGTGCAACTGATCGATCAGCGGCCGCACGCCACCGAAGACGACATCGCGTGGGCCGCCGTCGAAGCGCTGTCGATCGACGCCGCGGCGTTGTTGCAGCCCGCATTCGATCGACATCAGGGACGCAACGGCCGCCTGTCTGTCCAGACCGATCCGCGGCTCTTTCGCGATGCGCGCGCGATCGTCGAGCAGGCGAAGAGGTTCAACACCCTTGCGCCGAACATCATCGTGAAGATTCCGGCCACGCGCGCCGGCATCGAGGCCATCGAAGAAGCAACTTCCTTGGGAATCAGCATCAATGCGACGGTCTCGTTCACGGTGCCGCAGGCGATTGCAGTCGCCGAAGCCGTGGAGCGCGGCCTCGATCGGCGGGCGGCAGCCGGCCTCGACATCTCGTCGATGGGTCCGGTGTGCACGATCATGGTCGGTCGTCTGGATGACTGGCTGAAGGTGATCATGGAACGTGAGGGAACAGTCACCGATCCGGCCTATTTCGAATGGGCCGGCGTCGCGGTGTTCAAGAAGGCATACTCGCTGTTTCGCGAGCGCGGCTATCGCGTGCGCTTGCTCTCGGCCGCGTTCCGTAATCACCTGCATTGGAGCGAACTCATCGGCGGCGATGTTGTGATCTCGCCGCCGTGCGCGTGGCAGAAGCGCTTTGCCGCAAGCGACATCGAAGTCAAAACCCGCATCTCGACGCCGGTCGACCAGGCGATCGTCGACGATCTGCATCGCCGCTTTGCCGACTTCAGGCGCGCCTACGATGCCGATGGCCTGCGCGTCGACGAATTCGACACGTTCGCGCCGACCCGCCGCACGCTGCGCCAGTTCCTCGGCGCCGGCGACGACCTGCGGCGGCTGGTGCGCAACATCATGCTTCCGAATCCGGACACGACCCGATGATGCGATTGACGATGGCGCAGGCGCTGGTGCGATATCTCAGCGTCCAGTTCAGCGAGAGAGACGGCCGGCAGCAGCGGTTCTTCGCCGGCATGTTCGGCATCTTCGGCCACGGCAACGTCGCCGGCATCGGCCAGGCGCTCGATCAACTCGGCCCAGGCACCATGCGCTACTACCAGTGCCGCAACGAGCAGGCGATGGTTCATACCGCGGCGGCCTTCGCGAAGATGTCGAACCGCATGCGCACCCTGGCCTGCACCTCATCGATCGGGCCCGGCGCGTCAAACATGATCACTGGCGCCGCCGGTGCGACGATCAATCGCGTGCCGGTGCTGTTGCTGCCGGGCGACATCTTTGCGAACCGCGCCCCCGCACCGGTGTTGCAGCAACTCGAGTCCGCATCCACGCAAGACATCTCGGTCAACGATTGCTTCAAGCCAGTGTCGCGGTACTGGGATCGCATTTACCGGCCCGAGCAGTTGCTGACGGCGTTGCCGGAAGCGATGCGCGTGTTGACCTCGCCCTCTGAAACCGGGGCCGTCACGCTGGCGTTGCCGCAAGACACGCAAACCGAAGCGTTCGACTATCCGGCGTCGTTCTTCGAGCCGAACATCTGGAGCGTGCCGAGGCAGCGCGGCGACCTCACCGCGATCCGGCTCGCCGCAAAGGCGCTGCGCTCGAGCCAGCGGCCGCTGATCATCGCCGGCGGCGGCGTGCTCTACAGCGAGGCCACCGAAGCGCTGCGGCGCTTCGCCGAACAGGCGCGCATCCCTGTCGCGGAAACCCAGGCGGGCAAGAGCTCGATGCCGTGGGATCACCCGCTGGCAATGGGCGCGGTCGGCGTCACGGGCACGCTGGCGGCAAACCGGCTGGCGAGGCAGGCCGACGTCGTGCTCGCCCTCGGCACGCGGCTCGCCGACTTCACCACCATGTCGAACAGCGTGTTCCATCCCGACGTGCAGATGCTCGCGATCAACGTCTGCGAGATGGACGCGCACAAGCGCGGCGCGCTGGCGATTGTCGGCGACGCGCGCGCGACGCTCGACGAATTGCGCGAGGCGGTGACGGGGTTCGAGACGTCGGCCGGTTATCGCGAGAACTTCGGTGGGTGGCGGACCGAATGGAACGACGAGGTCGATCGCATCTATGCACAGCGCACGGGTCCGGTGTTCGCGCAAGCTGAGCTAATCGGCGCCGTCAACGCGTGCGCGTCTCCGGAAGACGTGGTCGTATGCGCGGCCGGCAGCCTGCCCGGTGATCTACATAAACTGTGGCGATCGCGAGAGCCGAACACCTATCACCTCGAATACGGCTACTCGTGCATGGGCTACGAGATCGCCGGCGGCCTCGGCGTGAAGATGGCGGATCCCCGGCGTGACGTATTCGTCATGGTCGGCGACGGCTCCTACCTGATGATGGCGCAGGAGATCGTCACCTCGATCCAGCTCGGTCACAAGCTGATCATCGTCCTGCTCGACAGCGACGGCTATGCCAGCATCGGCGGCTTGTCGCGATCGATCGGATCGCATGGATTCGGCACCCAGTTCGATTACGCCGTGCCGGTGGACCTCGCCGCGAATGCGGCGTCGCTCGGCGCCGTGGTGTATCGCGCCGGCGATCGCGCCGCCTTCGACGCGGCG
>DASVFC010000010.1:0-2521 GCA_036380235.1 Vicinamibacterales bacterium | reverse complement strand
TGTCGCGCAGGTGCTCACCGGATTGCGCATGGAGCTTGGCCGCATTGAACGCCTCAGCCCGGGCGTGTCGGCAGTTGTCCGCGAATGCAAGGGGCTGGTCGATGAGATGTTTCACACCGTTCGCAGCCTTGCGCTCGGCCTGCGCCCGAGCATGCTCGACGACATCGGCCTGCAGGCGGCCCTCGAGTGGCACGTCCGCGACTTCATGTCGCGTTACGCGATCGGTGTCGACCTGAAGATGGCCGGCGAATTCGAGCGTCTGCCGGAGGCGCATCGCACCTGCGTCTACAGGGTCGTGCAGGAGGCGCTCACCAATTGTGTGAGGCACGCGAACGCGCAGCACGTCGCCATCACGGTGACAACCGGCCACAACGAACTGCAGCTGTCGGTTAGCGATGATGGCGTGGGCCTCAAGCCGGAGCATCGCGGCCGCGGCCTTGGCCTGATCGGCATCGAGGAGCGTGTGAAGGAGTTGCACGGCGCCGTCACCATCTCGCCCGGCCCATCCAGCGGCACCACCGTGGATGTCCGCCTGCCGCTCCCCGCCGCCATATCGGAGATCCCGCTTGCGCGTGCTGCTAGCTGACGATCACAGCATCGTCAGGCGTGGATTGCGCGGTCTGCTCGAAGCGGAAGGCATCACCGTGGTTGCCGAAGCCGCCGACGGACTCGAGGCGGTGAAACTATGCGAGGAGCATCTTCCCGACCTGATGATTCTCGACATCGCGATGCCGAAGTTGAGCGGCATCGAAGTGGCGGCACGAGCGCAGAAGATGGACCGCCCACCGGGCGTCATCATCCTGAGCTTTCATGGCGACGAGTCGTACATCATGCGGGCTCTCGCCGCCGGCGCGCGCGCCTATTTGTTGAAGAGCGCGACCGACGAGGACCTGATTCCTGCCGTGCGCGCGGTGGCCGCGGGCAAGCCGTTCTTCAGCCCGGCCGTCGCAGGCGTCCTGGTGGAAGACTACGTGCGCCAACTACAGCAGCGTGGCCTGACCGACTCGTATCACCTGCTGACCGACCGGGAAAAAGAGGTACTGCAGCTGCTGGCCGAGGGGCGCTCAAACAAGGAAGTGGCCACGCTGCTGTCGTTGAGCCTGTCGACGGTTGAGACGCACCGCGCCAACATGATGCAGAAGCTCAATCTTCACAATACCGCGGAGATCGTTCTCTATGCAGTGCGCAAAGGGCTGATCGTGTGAACGCGGCGGCGGTTCGCGTGACCTAATCTTCCTTCCACGGATTGTTGGCGAACACCGGCACTTCGGGCCACAACACGTTGCGCGGCATCTCGAGCGCGGCGAAGATCGTCGCCGCAATGTCGTGCGCGTAAAGCTTGTTCGGATTGTTACGTCCGGTGCGGCCCATCCAACTCGTCTGCACCTCCGACGGCAGCAGGCACATCACGCGGATGCCATGTGGACGCAGTTCCGCCTGCCAGCATTGACTGATGCCGCGCACCGCCCACTTACTGCCCGCATAGGCGGTGTACCCCTTCGCGCCTTTCGTGCCCGACGTCGACGCGATGTTGATGATGTCTCCCGACCCCTGCTTGATCATCCCGGGTACCACGCGGTTGGCCATGTCGACCATGCCAAACACGTTGATGCCGAATACACCGCGCATCTTGTCCATGTATATGGCGCCGACGTCGGCGATGTAGCCCACGCCGGCGTTGTTGATCAACACGTCGACGCCGCCCATCTTCGACATGCAGAACTCCAATACCCGGGCATTGTCCGCGTCAATGGCCACGTCGGCCGTGATGCCGTGGGCGCCTTCCTTCTTCGCCACCGCCTCAATCGCCGCCTGCTGCCGCCCTGTGAAGACGACGTCGTGCCCCGCCTTCCGCGCGTGCGCGACGATCGCCGCGCCAATACCATGGCTGCCGCCCGTGATCAGGAATCGACTCATGCGAGCATTCTATTTCTGTCTGGGGCCGCGCAGCCCCTGGTTCGGCGGCTCGAAGCTGCCATCGCGCATCTGGGCGATCAGCCGGCTGAGGCTCAACGCCGCCTGCTCGACTTCAACGAATGTTTCCGGCGACCGGTCCAGCTCGTCATGACTCGTCGCGTAGGGTTCATACCAGCCAATCCACGTATCGACAGCCGCCAGCGGTCCAGCCTGCACCATGCCGATATCAGTGAGCCAGTCGGTGAGCGACCGCCGCACGTTCTCGGGCCCGGCGGCATCGCCGTGCACGACCACCGCGAACGCCCGCCCCGCGAGATGTTTCGGATAATGCCATCCGTCCAGCTCCACCTGCTTGGCGAGCGCCGGGTCTTTCCCTTTCGTCGTCGTCGGATCGGGGTTGCCGCCGTCGGCGCACACCAGGCGATCGATCATCAGCTTCAAACTTGCCGGAACGTGATACCAGTTCACCGGCGCGACAATGAAGATGCCGTGGGCGGCGGCCCAGCGAGGGTAGATCTCGTTCATCCAGTCTCCGGCCTGGCCCATCGCGTGGTTCGGATAACACGAGCACGGCCAGTGACACAGCGGCTGCGCCGTCGAAACG
>DASVFC010000009.1:0-6911 GCA_036380235.1 Vicinamibacterales bacterium | reverse complement strand
GCTGCGGCGCATGGACTGCACCGATTGCCACAACCGGCCGGCGCACACGTTCGGAACCACACCAGAGCGTGCTGTTGACGAGGCCATCGGCGCCGGACTGATCGATCGCAAGATCCCGTTCATTCGGCGCGAGGCCGTTCGCGCGCTACGCGCGAACTACGCGAGCCAGGACGCGGCGGTTGACGCCATCGATCGCTCGATTCGCGATGCGCTGAAGGCCAGCCTCCCGCATGGCTTCGAAGAGGCGGTGCTGCGGCGATCGATCGGTGTCGCCCAGGCGATCTACCAGCGCAACGTGTTCCCTGAGATGAACATCAGCTGGGGCACCTACGCCAACCAGAGCGGGCACATGACGTCGAATGGCTGCTTCCGCTGCCACGCCGATACGCACAAGACCAAGGACGGACTGACGATTAAACAGGACTGCGAAAGCTGCCACTCGATCGAGTGAGCTCTGGAGGACTGGCATGGCATTGCGACGCGGCATCTACATCGTTCCGACCAGCGAGTGGTACATCGAGCGAGCGGTCTGGTTGATCGCCGGTTTCGTGCTGCTGGCATCCACCGCACTGGCTGTGTTGGTTCACCCGTTGTTCGTGCTCGGCGTGATTGCCGCAGGCGCGTTCTCGGTCACCGTGGCGTTGACGGGCTTCTGCGTGGTGGGCAACGTGCTGCACCGGCTTGGCTTCGAGTCGCGGCTCGGTGAACGTGGCACGTCGCGACCGGCCTTCTACTTCATGCGCACCGACAGCTGGTATCTCGAACGGCGCATCTATGCCGCCGTTGGAATCAACATCTCGATTGCCTCGCTTCTTTCGCTCGTGCACAGCATCTGGTGGCTTGCATTCACTGGGTTCGTCGGTGGTGCGATGGTGTGGTTCGCAGCCACCGGGTTCTGCATCATGGCGAACGGGCTGTACTGGCTCGGAGCGGAACCACGGCTGGCCCCGGTACCCGAGCGGCCCGCCACAGCGCCGGCCGACGCCCGCGTGCCCGCCTGACCGTCAGCCGGCCACACGCGACAAACGAAGCTCATCGAGCTCGCGTTGCGCCGCGCGGATCGCCGCGTGCTGCGCCTCGATGATCGGCCGCGCATCAGGCGGCAGGATGCCCATCACCGCTTCCGCATAGCTGTTGGCCGCGGCAGCGTCGCCACGCTCGGCTTCCGCCATGATCGCATCTTCGTTGTAGTTGGTGATTGCGTCCTTGAACTTCATCCAGCCGCGATGCAGTGCCCCTGCAGCGGTCCCCGACGCGTCCTGTCCGCCGCCAAGACGTTGCGCATACGGCAACAACTCGGCGACGAACCGTTCGCGTTGTTGCGCGGCGTTGGCAAAGAACTCCTTGAGGTCCGCCGACTTGACGTGCTCGGCGGCAAGCTGGAATCCGCGTGCGCCGTCACGGCACGTTTCGATCAGCGTGTTCAGGGTATCGCGTTCAGTTGTCTCGGACATTACAGCCTCCAGGGACTGCCCGGTGCAGCTTCTGTGCCGGGCGGATCCGTGCGAATTGCGGCCGAACGCGTCAGCGAACGGGAAATAATCCCGCCGCTGCGCTCAATTCGCCAATGGCACTGCGCCGGCCTTCAAGCCACGACCGCCAGGCCTCCATCCCCTGGCCATTGGTCGCCGACAGCGGCAGAAAATGCGGCCGCGGCATCACCTTTTCGAGATTGGCGGCGATGCGATCGATGCCGATCGCCGGGAGGTGCGGCAACAGATCGATCTTGGTAATCAGCACGAGGTCGGCGGCGCGAAACATCACCGGGTACTTCAGCGGCTTGTCTTCACCTTCGGTGACCGAAAGCGCCACCACGTTCGCGGCTTGCCCGAGATCGTAGATGGCGGGGCACACCAGGTTGCCGACGTTCTCGATGAACAGGTAATCGGCGGTCCGCCACGGAGCATCATGCAGCGCCTTGTGCACCATCTGCGCGTCGAGGTGACACGCGGATCCGGTAGTGATCGCCGAGGCGGCAATCCCCGCCGCCGTCAGCCGCACGGCGTCGTTGTCGGTCGCGAGGTCGCCGGCCAGGGCCACGAGGCGAGCCGGGGCGAGGGCGCGCGCGGTGGCCTCGAGGACGGCGGTCTTGCCGGCGCCGGGCGCACCCATCAGGTTGATCGCCAACACGCCGGCGGCGCGGAAGTGCGATCGATTGTGCGCGGCCGTCTTGTCGTTACCGGCCAGGATTCGCTCGTGCAGGTCGACCGGCACGAGCTCGTGGTCGCCGCAACCGCAACTGTCACACATTACGCGACCTCCATTTCGATGCGATCGAGGATGATTTCATCGCCGCCGATTAACCTGGCCGGAGCCAGGCACTCGGGGCAGCGCAACGCCCGACCCGGTTCGATGCGGCGTCCGCACTCCTGGCACGCCCACTCGATCGGTACGACGACGACCTCGAGATCGGCGTTCTCGCACACCGTCCGCTCACGAAACGTGTGGAATGCCGTCTTGAACAACTCGATGTCGACGCCTGCGTCTTCACCGATGCGGACGCTGAGCCGATGCACGGCCGATGCCGAGCGCGCCGCGACTTCCGCCTCGACTCGTTCCACCAGTGCTTGAATCAGCGAATACTCATGCACGGCTAGCCTCGTGCAAAGCGCGGCGCGCGCTTCTCGAAAAAGCTGTTCAACCCTTCGGCGAACTCGGCGCCGTTGGCAATTCGGCTCAGATGATCGAGCTCGCGATCGAGGTGACCGTCGAGCCGATCCATGCCGGCGGCGCTGCTGATCAGGCGCTTGGCCACGCTCCAGGCCTGCGGTGGACCATCGGCAAGTTGCGTGGCGACCGCGAGCACGGACGCCTCGAATGCATCGACGGCAAACACGCCGTTGACGAGACCGAGTTCCGCAGCTCTTTGTGCGCCAAGTCGCGGATTCAGGAGGACCAGCTCCATCGCCCGATGGAATCCGAGCAGGCGCGGCAGCATGAAGGTCGAGCTTTCGGCGCCGGTGAGCCCCGTCTTGCCATAAGCCCACTCGAACGTGGCCCGATCGGACGCGTAGACGAGGTCGCAGCACATGGCCACGCCAAAACCCCCCGCGGCCGCCATGCCGTCCACCGCCGCGATGAAGGGTTTCGGTGCGCGCCGAATCTCGGCGATGGTGCTGTGCAGGTATTCGAGGATTTGTTTGAACCGCTCTCCGCATCCGTCGGGCGTGGGCCGCGCATCCGGTGTGAGATAGGCGAGATCGTGACGCTCGCCGCCGGCGCGGATGTATTTCAGATCGGCGCCGCTGCAGAAGATGCCGGGCCGCCCCCACAGCACCACCACGCGGGCGCTGTCGTCGCGCGCCATTGCCAGGCCGGCTTTCCGCAAATCTTGCGCGGTCACTACGTCGAGCGAATTGAAACGCTCGGCACGGTCGATGGTGATATGGCCGATGCCGTTTTCAACACGGCTGTGAATGTGCGTGCCCATGTCAGCAGATCCTCGGGAGCGGTTCGCCTTCTGGTTCGGTGACGAGGCGGCGTCCAAAGCCGGTGTCGAGAATCACGGCGCCGGGTCGTTCGGACGTGCACGTGCCGATAATGGCCGCGTCGGCGCCAAGCGGGTGCCGCCGAATGGCATCGAGGACCGCGTTGGCGGCGGCGGCCTTCACACCCATGAGGGCCTTGCCTTCATTGGCGACGTGCAACGGGTCGATGCCAAGCAGCTCGCTCGCGGCCCGCACCGCATCCGAGATCGGCAGCGCCAACTCGTCAACGATGATGCCGACGCGGCTCTTTTCGGCCATCTCGTGGAGAGCGGACGCCACACCGCCGCGTGTGGGATCTTTCATCGCCACCACTCCGCCCGGCGCGGCATCAAGCGCGACGCGAACGAGCCGGTTGATGGGGTTGACGTCGGATTCGAGCCTGCCTTCGATTGCCAGTCCGAGGCGATGGGCCATCACCGCCATGCCGTGATCGCCGATCGATCCGGTGACGATGATCCGATCGCCGTCGCTCAAGGTGCAGTCCGGCACTACATGGTGGGTCAGCGCCACGCCGGTGGTGTTGATGACGATACCGTCCAGCTCACCCTTACCCATCACCTTGGTGTCACCGGTGACGATGCGCGCGCCGGCTTCGGCACACGCGCGCTGGATCGACTGCTGGATGCGCGCCAGATCGGCGCGGCTGAAACCTTCTTCGATGATCACCGCGCAGGTCAGTGCCAGCACGTCGGTCGCACCCATCATCGCGAGATCGTTCACCGTCCCCGAAACGGCGAGACGGCCGATGTCGCCGCCGGGGAAGAACAGCGGCTGCACGACATGCGAGTCTGTGGTCATTACCAGCCACTGGTTGCCGATTCGCAGTGCCGCGCCATCGTCCATGGCGCGCAGCGTGATCTCGCCGGGCGCGTCGGGCGTCAGCAGGCCGTCGTGAAGGACCTCCTGGATCAGCGCCCGCATGGCCCGGCCGCCGGCGCCGTAATTCATCGTGATCAGTTCATCGCGCACAGACAGCGCCACGGCGTCCTCCCAGGTCCGGATGTCCTCCGTATTGGTGCCAGATGCGGCACGTGCCTTCGCTGCTCACCATGCAGGCACCGACCGGCGCGTCAGGCACGCACGCGTGGCCATACAAGGTGCAGTCGGTCGGCGATTTGATTCCGGCCATGATGTCGCCGCAGATGCAATCGCGCACCAGCGCCGGCGCGGCGAAGTCCCAGAGTGATTCGAGATCGATGTCGAAGCGGCGGCGGGCGTCGAGATGCGCGAATTCGTCGCGCAGGCGCAGGTTGCCGTTCGGAACGTGGGCGATGCCGCGCCAGTTGCCGCCGATCGGCCTGAACACGCGCCACAACTGCTCCTGGGCGCGCAGGTTCCCCTGGCGCGTCACGCATCGCGGGAACATGTTCTCGACAATGGGCGTGCCGTCGCGCACAAGCTCGACCAGGCGGACGAGGCCGGCCAGGATGTCCAGCGGCTCGAAGCCGGCAACAACCACGGGTAGCTTGTGGCGCTCGACGAAGGCTTCGAACACACCATAACCGGTGATCGTTGCGGCATGTCCAGCAGCGAGAAAACCCTCGACGCGGGTGTCGGGCATTTCCGCCACGATTTCCATGACCGGCGGAATGTATTTGTGCGCCGAGAGCACGAAGAAATTTGACGGCGGATCATCGAGGACTGCAGCGGCCGTAGCGACGGCGGTGGTCTCGAATCCGGTGGCGAAGAACACGAGCGGCTCGTCGATCCGGCGGGCGAGCTCCACCGCCTGGGTGACGCTGTAGACGACATCGATCGTTGCGCCTTGCGCCTGCGCGTCAGCGAGCGACAACATGCTGCCGGGTACCTTCAACATGTCGCCGTAGGTCGCGAGCCTGACGCCCTGCCTCGCGAGCGCGACGCCTTCATCGACTTCCGGCACATCGGTGATGCAGACCGGGCACCCAGGCCCCATGATGACGTTGAGCGCGCGAGGCAGCACGGCGCGCAGGCCGAACCTCGCGATCGCCTGTTCGTGACTGCCGCAAACGTGCATCAGCGACACCGGCGATCGCCCGACCGCGTTGACGGCGTGTTCGAGCGCGGCGGACAGCGCGCGGGCGCGGGCGGGATCGCGAAACTGCAGCTCGTTGACGCCGTCACCCGTTGCCATCGGTCCCCGCGATCTCCGCTCTCACATCGGCGGCCATCAGGTCCTGGTCTGCTGCCGCGTGCCGCAACAGCTCCTCGTACAGCTCCAGCGTCGCGGCGATCTCCGATGAGGGAATACGGCGAATCGCGTAGCCGACGTGGTTGAGGATGTAGTCGCCGGGCTGCACTGGCTCGTCGACGACGTCGAGGCGGACCTGGCGGCGTATACCCCAGAAGTCCACCGTCGCAAGGCTGCCGTCGATGTCGACGATCTTTCCGGGAACTCCCAGGCACATGGTTAGCGTCCTTTCACGACGGCGGCTGCAACGGCCGCCTGCCCGAGCGCGATGCCACCGTCGCCCGGGGGCACGCGGCGATTGAAATACACGCGGAAGCGCGGCGACAGCCGCGCCATCAACGATTCGGTCAGTCGCGGATTCTGGAAACAGCCGCCGCTCAGCGCGACCGGCACGGTGCCATACGCAGCGGCGGCAGACTCGATGGCGAGGGCCGTGGCTTCGGCGAGCGTGTTGTGGAACCGCGCGGCGATCGCGCTTACCGGCACCCGCGCTGCCAGATCCTCGACGATCGCTTCCACCATCAATCGCAGGTCGATCGACCACGGCTGCGCGCTGTGATCGATGACGAAGGCGTAGCCGCCGCCTTCGTCATCACTCGCTGCACCGTTGAGGGCCAGCGCCAGCTGTCCTTCGAAAGCTGCGTAGGGCCGCCGCAGCACGAGCGCGGCAACGGCGTCGAAGTAGCGGCCGGCGCCGTGAGCGGGCACCGCGTGACGGCCGGTCTCGATGATGCGCCGCACTCCATCCCACTGGGCGCGCGGGATGCGGTCGAAGCGAGCGAGCACCTGTGCGGGAATCGCACCATCGAAAGCGTCATGGAGCATCGCCAATGCCACGCGCCACGGTTCGCGAATTGCGGCATCGCCGCCCGCAAGCGCCAGCGGCCGGAGCGTGGCGATCCGCTCGAAGCGATCGAGCCACGTCAGCAGGATCTCGCCGCCCCACGCCGAACCATCGGTGCCGTAGCCGGTCCCGTCGAAGGCGACGCCGATGACCGGCCCGTTCAAGGCGTGCTCGGCCATCACGCTGGCGACATGGGCGTGGTGATGCTGCACACCAATCGTCGAGACACCTTCTCGAGAGGTCGCATATCGCGTCGACAGGTAATCGGGGTGCAAATCATGGGCGATCACCGCCGGCTCGACGCGCAGGTACCGCTCCATCCGATCGATTGCCGCCGTGTAGGCGTCGAAGCTGGCGAGGTTGTCGAGATCGCCGATATGCGGTCCGGGATAAGCGCGGTCGCCGACGC
>DASVFC010000008.1:0-2473 GCA_036380235.1 Vicinamibacterales bacterium | reverse complement strand
GTCCTGCCCGCCGGAGGCGGGCCAAGAGACGCTGTCGCTGGCGAGGCGGTGCCGGTGCATCTGCAAACATCCGCCGCAGGCGGAGCCAAGCTAGCCGTGGCACCCGAGCTCTCGATCGTCATTCCCGTCCAAAACGAGTCGCCGAACATCAAGCCGCTTTACGAAGAGCTCACGCAAGTCCTCGGTCACTACGGCCGCAGCTACGAATTGATCATCATCGACGACGGCAGCACGGACGATACGTTCGAGCAACTGGCGGCGCTGCAGGCGCGCGATCATCGCCTGCGGGTGATCCGCTTTCGCCGCAACTTCGGGCAGACGGCGGCGTTTGCCGCCGGCTTCGCGCACGCGCGCGGCCGCCTTGTAGTTACCTCCGACGGCGATCTGCAGAACGATCCACGGGACATCCCGGCCATGGTCACGTTGATCGACCAGGGCAACGACATCGTCTGCGGCTGGCGTAAGGATCGGAAAGACACGCTGATGACCCGGCGGCTGCCGAGCGTGCTGGCCAACAAGCTGATCTCATGGGCGACGGGCGTGGCGCTCCACGACTACGGCTGCTCGCTGAAAGTGTTCCGCTCTGAGGTGGTGAAGCCGCTGCGGCTCTATGGCGAAATGCACCGGTTCATTCCGGCGATCGCCAGTCAGATCGGCGTCAAGATCGCGGAAATGGTCGTGAACCACCGGCCACGCCGTGCCGGCGCCACCAAGTATGGTCTCGGCCGCACCGTGCGCGTGGTCCTCGATCTGGCAACGGTCAAGTTCCTCCTCAGTTACTCGACGCGGCCCTTGCAGATTTTTGGCCTTATGGGGTTGGTCGCCGGCGGTCTCGGTGCGATCATCACCGCGTACCTCGCCTACATCCGCCTGTTCACGACGCAGGGCATTGGCGATCGGCCGCTGCTGTTGTTAGGCGTGATGCTGGTCTTCATCGGCGTGCAGCTGGTCACCTTCGGCCTGCTGGCGGAAGTGCTGGCGCGCACCTACTACGAGTCGCAGGACAAGCCCACCTACGTGATTCGCGAAGTTCGAGAAACCAGCGATCTCGCGACCATGGTGAGATGACCGCCAAGCCACCGCGCGAACACGATCCGCGCATTACCGTCATCCAGCAGGAGCTCTTCAACGAGAACCGATCGAAGGGCGACAAATATCGCGAGCTGTTCGTCGGCAAGCCGGGTCTCGGCGCCTTGCTGGCCTACGAAGCAGCGACGATTCTGGCCAGCTGGGTGCCGGGAGCGCTCGGCCTCGTGCTGCGCGCGAAAATTTATCCGCTGATCCTCGGTTCGGTTGGCCGCAACGTGGTGTTCGGCGTCAACGTCACGTTGCGCCACCCGCACAAGATCCACATTGGCGACAACGTTGTCATCGACGACCTGTGCTGCCTCGATGCGAAGGGCACAGACAACAAAGGGATCACGATCGGCAACGGCGTGTTTGTCGGCCGCAACACCATCCTCAGCTGCAAGAACGGCGACATCATCATCGAGGACCGCGCCAACATCGGATTCAACTGCGAGGTGTTTTCGGCATCGACGGTGCGTATCGGCAAGGACATCCTGATGGCCGCTTACACGTACCTGGTCGGCGGCGATCACCTGTATGACCGGACCGACATTCCGGTTCTGCAACAGGGGCGAACTGCAAGGGGAATCGACGTCGGCGACGGTACCTGGCTCGGCACACACGTGGTGGTGACCGATGGATCGAGGATCGGCCGTGATGCGATCATAGGCGCTGGGGCGGTGGTCGTCGGGGAGATCCCGGAGTTCTCGATCGCGACGGGCATACCCGCCAAGGTGACGCGCGACCGCCGGGAGCCGGGAGGGGAACCAGGCACGTAATGTGTGGAATTGTTGGGATCGTTGAGCGGGATCTAGAACGCCCGGTTGGCGCGGACGACCTCGAGCAAATGGTCCGCATGCTCGTACATCGCGGCCCAGACGAGGAGGGTACCGTCACCATGCCGGGCGTGGCGCTCGGCATGCGGCGTCTCGCCATCGTCGACCTCGCCTCGGGTCAGCAACCGATTCCCAACGAAACCGGCGACATCAAGGTGGTCGCCAACGGCGAGATCTACAACTTCCGCCGGATTCAGCTGGAGCTCGAGCAACTCGGCCACACGTTTCGATCGCGGAACTCCGACATCGAAGTGCTCGTGCACGCCTACGAGCAATGGGGCGTCGACTTTCTGCCGAAGCTGCGCGGCATGTTCGCGCTGGCGATCTGGGACGGGCGCACGCGCACGTTGATCGCCGCCCGCGACCGCGCCGGCGAGAAGCCGCTCTACTGGACCAACACGCCGCAAGGCCTGCGCCTGGCCTCGGAAGTGAAGGCGCTGCTGGTGCGCCCCGAGGTGTCGCGCGAACTCGATCCGATCGCACTCGACCAGTTCCTCACTTACGAGTACGTGCTGGCACCGCGCACCATGCTGAAGGGCGTGCACAAGCTGCCACCGGCACACTTCCTC
>DASVFC010000007.1:0-4142 GCA_036380235.1 Vicinamibacterales bacterium | reverse complement strand
GACTGCGCGTAAGCTTCGCCGGTCATCGCCGCGGTGATCGCCGCCGCGTAATCACGGCCGGCGTCGCTGTCATACGGCAGGCCGCGCGACATCAGCAGAGCGCCGAGGTTCGCATACCCGAGACCCAGCGGACGGTAGGCGTGGCTGTTCTTCTCGATCGCCTTGGTCGGATAGCTGGAATTGTCGACCAGGATCTCCTGCGCCGTGATCAGCACGCGGCACGCGGCGCGGAACGACTCGATGTCGAACTCGCCGTCTTCGCGCACGAACGTCATCAGGTTGAGCGACGCCAGGTTGCACGCCGAGTCGTCCAGGAACATGTATTCCGAGCACGGGTTGCTGGCGTTGATGCGGGCCGTGTTCGGGCTGGTGTGCCACTCGTTGACGGTGGTGTCGAACTGCATGCCCGGATCGCCGCACACCCAGGTGCCTTCGGCGATGGCGCGCATCAAGTCGCGGGCGCGATAGGTGTCCACCACTTCCCCGTTGGTGACCGCCTTGGTCTGCCACAACCCATCATCGAGCACCGCCCGCATGAATTCGTCGGTGACGCGGACCGAGTTGTTCGAGTTCTGGAAGAACACCGAGCCATACGCAGTGCCGGTGAACGAGCCGTCGTAGCCGGCATCGATCAACGCCCAGGCCTTCTTCTCTTCCTCGACCTTGCAGTTGATGAACTCGAGAATGTCGGGGTGCTCGGCGTTGAGGATCACCATCTTCGCCGCGCGCCGCGTCTTGCCGCCTGACTTGATGACGCCCGCAAAAGCGTCGAAGCCTTTCATGAACGACACCGGGCCCGAAGCCGTGCCGCCGCCGGCAAGCAGTTCCTTCGACGAACGAATCGCCGAGAGGTTGCTGCCGGTGCCGGACCCGAACTTGAAGAGCATGCCTTCCGTCTTGGCCAGCGTCAGGATCGACTCCATCGTGTCGTCGACGGAATTGATGAAGCAAGCCGAACACTGCGGTGCCTTCTCAAAGCCGCAGTTGAACCAGACCGGGCTGTTGAACGCCGCCTGCTGATGCACCAGCAGGTACTTCAGATCGTCGCTGAATGCCTGCAACGCCGAATCAGACGCGAAGTACTTCTGCTTGCGCGCCCAGTCGCTGATGGTGTTGACGACGCGTCCGATCAGCTGCTTGACCGAGCGTTCGCGCTCGGGCGACCCGACGTGCCCGCGAAAATATTTCGAGACGACGATGTTGGTCGCCTGTTGCGACCATGCCTTCGGCATCTCCACACCGCGTTGCTCGAACACGACGGTGCCTTTTTCGTTGCCGATGATGGCGTCACGAAGCTCCCACTCGACCTGGTCGAACGGATCGACGCCTGCTGTGGAGAAGAAGCGAGGAAATTCCAAGCCTGGGGAGGCCTGCGCCTTGCGTGTGCGAACGGACTCCGCGGCTTCGGTATTCACTGACGATGTACCAACGGTCTGTCCTGCGGCAGCCGCCGACAAACCCTTCTGAGAAGCGCCTTCCTGCATGCTTCTTCCTCCGAATAGCGACACCCCTCCCCTTTGGGGCGGTCGCCCTTATCTATTCAATGTCTTCGTAAATTTGGTTTACGCGCCGGTCTGACTGGTTTTTGCCGTATCTAAATGTTCTTTTTGCTTGCGATCCGGCTCGATCACCCGGCAGCTGGGAGTTGCCTGGCGAACGATAGTCAGTTTCGCGCGCGACGCCCAATATGCGCCTGTAACCATTTGTTGTCAAGCAGTTAGAACACAACATGTTGCGCTTTTATTTTAGGTCGTCCGCAATATGTCGGGGATTTTGGCCGAAAACATATGTTTCGATCTATTTTCGCGTAACGAAAGAATTTCGGCAAGGTAACAGAAGCCCGAGCGTGCAAGCCCGTGCATTAACACGAAGCCCGTCACGAAGGGACTTCAGCGGATAAGGATGGCGGCCATCGTCGCCGCCTTGTCCGCGAGACGGCCAGCAAAAACGATGTTGCGGGCCTTCAGCGCCTCTTCCGCCTGTTGAAGAAATCGGCGGGCCGTGTCGTACTGCGCCCGACCATCAGCGTTGAGCACCCCGGCATTTACGCGCGACAGGTCACGCGCGGCTCGCCCAAGAAGTTCGCGAATCGCCGTCACTGTTTGTGCTTCCGACCCGGGTGTGGGCGTTAGCGTCAGTGACGGCGCCGGGGGCCGTACGACGTTGTTCTCCACCGGCTCTGGTACGGTCGCCGCGGGCTCCGGCTTCTGTTCCGGGCGCGGTGGACGCGGCGCGGGTTTCGCGGGTGCCACGGTTTCTTCAACCGGCGGTGCCACCGGCTCAGGCTCCGGCTCGCGATACTCGGCGACGACGCGTGGCGGCGGTGGGGGCGGGTCGAGCAGCGGCACCTCGATCTCACTGCGTACCTGCGCTTTCGCGGCGCAGGCGCTGAGGGATGCGGTGAGCAGCACGACGCAAAGCGCGCGCATGGAGATCATTTTAGCCGCTTATCCTTCGCCGCTCGGCGAGTTGATCGCGCGTTTCTGAAGTTGATGCGGCCGGCAGCACGATCACGAACGTTGTACCCACCCCGACCGTAGATTCCACGTCGATCTCCCCGTTGTGCACCTGAATGGTGCGATACACCATCGACAGTCCGACGCCGGTCCCGCGTTCCTTGGTCGTGTAATACAACTCGAAGATCTTCGTCAGGTTCTCGGGCGCAATGCCCACCCCTGTATCTTCGACGCGCACGCGGACTCGGCGGTTGGCCATGGCGGAGCAGGAGATGGTCAGCCGCCCGCCGCGCGGCATCGCCTGGATCGCGTTCTGCGCCAGGTTGAGGAACACGTCGCGCAGCTGCGGCGCGTCGCCTTCAACCTGCAACGTCGCATCGGTGCACGCCCGATCGATCGTCACGCCGGCGCGGTTCGCCTCGGGCTCGACCGCGTGCACCACGCTCATGATCAACGGTGCAAGCGCCACCGGGCCGAATGTCATTTCATCGGGACGGACGAATTTCAGGAAGCCCTGGATGCGCTGATCGAGCCGGCGGATTTCCTGCTCGATGATCTCGACGTGTTCTGAGGCGGGCCGTCCCGTCGCCAGCTTCTGCTTCAACAGCTCGAGGTGAATGGTCATCGCGTTGAGCGGGTTCTTCATCTCGTGCGCAACGCCGGCGGTGAGGCGTCCGACCATCGCGATGCGCCGAGACAGCTCTGCCAGCTGCGCCGGCTTGATGCCCGCGGGCGATGCGGCGCGCAACTGCGCGCTGACCTGGTCGAACACGTCGCCCAGCTCGCGAAACTCCGCGTCGTCCCGGAGATCGAGCGTCGCGCCAAGATCACCGCGGCCGAGGCGCGACAGGCTGCTGCGAATGACGTGCATCGGACGCAGCACGAGCTGCGCCAGGAGCAGCGAGGTGGCGATCGCGATCAACAGCGCCACCGCGGCGGCGATCGCCGACGGCCGCAGCGACTGGTTGAGGTCGCGTTGCACGAGGGCGGTGGTCAGGCCGATGCGAATCTCGGCGAACGGCGTATCGCCCAGCGCCATCGGCTGCGTCCACTCGATGTTGTTGTTGGCGGAGTAGATCGCGCGCAGCCGAGCAATGCCGTCCATCGCCATTAGATCGTTCAGCTGCGGACGCCGCGGCACCGTCTGCCCGACCTGGTCCGGATCGCTCGAGGCGATCACGACGCCCGTCGGATCGACGATCGAGGCGTCGAGGGTATCCTGCGAGTAGAGCGCCGATTCCAGCGCCGACTGCACGTACTTGCTGCTGCGGACGTCCTGGTAGGCGGTCTCGGGCGTGACGATGGCGGCGGCGGCTTGTGAATAGACCGAGCTACCGAACAGCTCGAAGCGATCGCGGCTTTCGGCCAGCAACACGCCGGCGGTGTTGACGAGATGCAACAAGCTCAGCGCGATTACGATGAGCGTCACCATCAGCGTGACGCCCAGCACCTGCTTTTGCTTGAGTGACAGGCGCATCACGCGCCCTTCGCACCCTCTTCTTTGAAGCGATTGAGCTTGTTGTGCAGCGTCTTGAGGCTGATGCCGAGCATCTCGGCGGCGCGCGTCTTATTGCCGCCGGCCGAGTCGAGCGTGGCCATGATCAGCTTCTGCTCCGCCTCATCAACCGTCATGCCCGGGGCAATCGTCAGGCCGTTGACCGGCGCGGCCGCCGCCGCCGGGGCGGC
>DASVFC010000006.1:0-4413 GCA_036380235.1 Vicinamibacterales bacterium | reverse complement strand
CCGCAACGGCTTCATCATCGCGATTGGTCCTCTGGCGAACGCAACGGCGGCACGGGAGATCGACGCACGCGGCATGTTCGTGGCGCCGGGCTTCATCAACATTCACAGCCACGCCTCGCCGGACGGCTTGCCGGCGGCGGTCAACATGCTCACGCAGGGCGTGACCACCGAGATCTTCAACGCCGACGGCAACGGTCCTCTCGACATCCCGCAGCAAATGACGACGCTTGCCGCGTCGGGGCTGGCGGTGAACATCGGCGGCTACATCGGTTTCAACGCCGCCTGGGCGAATGTGGTCGGCAACACCGATCGGCGTCCGACCGCGGACGAGATCGAGCGGATGCGCGGATTGATTTCGAGTGGCCTGGCGCGCGGCGCATGGGGCGTGTCTGCAGGTCTCGACTACAAGCCCGGCTACTTCGCGCGCACCGAAGAAGTGATCCAGGTGGTGGACGTGGCGCGGCCGGCGCGCACCAACTTCACCAATCACGATCGCATTACGCCGGAATCCAATTACAGCTCCAAGGTTGGCGTCAGCGAGACCGTTGCGATTGGCATGAAGAGCGGCATGGTGCCGGTCATCACGCACATGAAGGCACAAGGTCACGAGCAGGGGACCGCCGATGATCTGCTGGCGTCTATGGCCGCCGCTACGAAGCGCGGTTACTACACCGCCGCCGACGCATATCCGTATCTGGCCGGCCAGTCAGGGCTCGGCGCGCTGATTATTCCGGGTTGGGCGCTCGAAGGCGGCCGCCCTGAAATGCTGAAGCGGTTTGCCGATCCGGCGACGCGCGCGAAGATCATCGCCGAGGCCGAGCGGGCGATGACGGCGCGTTTCGGCGGGCCGCAAGGTGTGTATCTGCCGCGCACCGAACAGGAACTGACGGCGGTGATGAAGGAGATGAATGCCGGCGCCGGCGAGACGGTGCTGCGCATTCTGGAGCAGGGCGATACCGGCGCCATCCTTCGCTTCGGCAGCGAGGAAGATCTCGTCAACATCCTCAAGGACCCGATCACCTCGATGGCCTGCGACTGCGGCGCCACGGTGGCGACGCGCGGCATGCATCCGCGTTTCTACGGTTCGTATCCGCGCCTGCTCGGTCGTTACGTGCGCGAGCAGAAGATCATGACGTGGGAGCAGGCGATTCGGAAGTCGACCTGGCTGCCGGCGGCGACGATCGGCATGACCGATCGCGGGCTGCTGGCGCCAGGCATGGCTGCGGACGTGGTCGTGTTCGATCCCGCAACCGTGATCGACCGCGCGACCTACCAGAATCCAGGGCTGCGATCCGAAGGTATCCACTTCGTGATGGTGAACGGTGTGGTTGCGCTCGATCGGGGCGAGCCAACAGGCGCGCGCGGCGGCAAAGCGTTGCTGCGATCGATGGACATGCCCAGCCGTCCGGTGAACGATGAGCAGCGCGGGTTGCGTGTTGAGGCCAGCGCCATGAAGGACGGCAGCTCGATCGAGATCGACCTCACGCACCGCCGTGGCGCCCGGCAGGCGACCGGGACGCTCAAGGCCAGCGGGTTGTTCGAGATCGAGCGGCTTGGCGTCCTTGAAACCGCGAATGGCTGGGCGCACGTGACCGGGATCGACAAGCGCGGGCGCGCGATCGACGTCATCGTCGATTTGCATAATCCCGATGCTCGCGAGCCTGCGCTGGTTGTGCGTATTGACGGCGAGATCGCATACGGCGGCGGGCTCCCCGCTAGCCGCATTACCATTCGGTAAGCCGAGATGAGCGACGCCGCGCGACGCATCCTGCTGACCATTCTGTTCCTCGGCATCTCCGGGATCTCACTCGAGTTGTGGCTGATGGCACACACAGAGGATGTGTATCAGCTGATCCCGTTGTTCCTTGCCCTCGCCGGCGCGTTCGCGATGCTCGTGGTGGCGGCGCGACCATCGGCGGGGAGCGTGCGTTTGTTTCAGATGGTGATGCTGTTGTTCGTGCTGAGCGGCGTCGTCGGTTTCTGGCTGCACTTCCAGGTCAACATGGAGTTCCAGCTCGAGATGGATCCGGCGCTCTCGGGCATGGCGTTATATCGGAAGGCGATCGTGGCCAAGAGCCCGCCAGCTCTGGCGCCCGGCGCGATGATCCAACTGGGGCTGATTGGACTAGCCTATACGTTCAGGCATCCGGCGCTCGTGCAGGGGAGGACTTCATGACTCGTTTCGTTGCTTTCGCATTGATGGTGATGCTCGCAGCTCCTGCCGCGGCGCAGGTCGGCAAGTCGCTCGGCGTGGTTGATGCGAACTCCGTAGCCGAAGCCGAGGTTGCGAAGATGCCCGGCATGACGCCGGCGATCGCCAAGGCGCTCGTCGCGGCGCGTCCGTTCGACAGCATCACCGCACTGAACACGTTCCTGCTAAGCCAGAAGCTGACGCAGGAACAGGCCAACGCGCTGTATCGGCAGATCTTCGTGCACATCAACCTCAACACCGCATCGGCGGCGGAGATCATGTTGATCCCCGGCGCCGGCAAGCGCATGGCGCACGAGTTCGAGGAGTATCGTCCGTGGCGTTCGTACGCGCAGTTCCAGAAGGAGATCGGCAAGTACGTCGATCAGAACGAAGTCGCTCGCCTCGCGCAATACACCTTCATTCCGCTGAATCTCAACACCGCCACCGAAGCTGACTTCATGACCATTCCCGGCGTCGGCAAGCGCATGGCGCACGAGTTCGAGGAATATCGGCCGTGGAAGACGCAGGCGCAGTTCGAGAAGGAAATCGGCAAGTACGTTGACGCGAAGGAAGTGAAGCGCCTGTGGCGCTTCGTTTTCATTCCGCAGTAGCGATTGCGCTGGCTGGCGCGCAACTGGTCCCGATGCTCAGCGACGTCACCCACGTGCAGCCATGACGAGACTGCTTACAGTACTTGCCCTGATGGTGCTGGCCAGCGGCGCGCGCGCTCAACCTGCGACGTTCGAATTGCCGGCGCCAACGGGCACGTCGCGTGTCGGCACCACTTCCTGGGTCGTGATCGATTCCTCCCGGCAGGAAACATTCATGCCGGCCAGGCAACGCGAAGTGCAAGTCATCGCGTGGTATCCGACGGCGGCGACCACCGGTGCGACGGCGCCGTATGTGCGCAACGGCATGGAAGAGGTACTGAGCTTCGCGCGCCTGGCGAAGCTTGGCGACGCTTATGACGGGTTGGCGGCCGTCAAGACCCACGCGATCCTCGACGCGCCTCCGGCATCATCGCCATCGCGGTTGCCGGTGATTGTCTTCTCGCACGGCTACACGGGTTTCCCCAGCTCTCACACCTCGCTCGCAGAAGACCTCGCCTCGCACGGCTGGGCCGTGCTGCACGTCGTCCACCCATTCGAGGCCGCCGCGAGGTTATCGGACGGCACGTTCGTGACGTTCACCGACACGAACAACGCAATGCGCCCACTGATCGCGGACGTGTTGAACGAATGGAAGGCGGAGGGCGCGACGATGGAGCAGGTGGTCGCGTCGACTGACGATGCAGAGAAGGAGAAGCTGCTGCGCGGTTATCTCGCGACCTTGAAGAACACCGATCAAGTGGTGAAGCGCTGGGTCGCGGATGTGAAGGTCGTGCTCGATCGAGTACCGAAGAGCGGCCCTGGCTCGCAGCTCGCCACCCGTCTGGATCTGACGCGCGTGGGTGTGGCGGGTCATTCAATGGGTGGCGTGATGGCCGGGCAGTTTTGCGTCGAGGATCGGCGTTGCAAAGCCGGCCTCAACCTCGACGGCATCCCTCAATACGGCACGATGATCGACACGCCGATGCCGGTGCCGTTCATGATGGTGTATTCGGGACGACCGGGCCGCGCCGGTGCGAGTGATCTGATTTATCGCCGCGCGGCATCCAAGTACTACCGGGCCGACGTTGCGGACACGCTGCACGTCGACTTTTCGGAGATGAACTTCTGGGGAGGGCCGCTGCGGCAGCGCGGTGCCTTCGGCAAGATTTCTCCGGAACGCGCCGCTGAAGTGACGCGGCAGTTGGTGCGCGAGTTTTTTTCCCAGGAACTGCTTGGCCAGAAATCGTTGCTCCTGAGCGGCAACTCCCAGCCAATGGCCGGCGTTACGGTTCGCGAATTACGCAAACCGTAAAAGGGAAGCAGGTTCCTTTTCCGGAGAACGAATGTGAAGCAGGTCGAAGTACGGGTGTTCAATCGGGCGGGGCAGTTGGTGCCGGTTGAAACGGCCAAGGTGGAGAAAAGTGATGCGGAGTGGCAGGAACTGCTGACGCCTGAACAGTTCGCTGTCGCGCGGGCGCATGGGACGGAGCGGCCGTTTTGCGGCACGCTGCTCGACAACAAGCGCACCGGTGTTTACACCTGCGTCTGCTGCGGGTTGCCGTTGTTTGCCTCGAACGCGAAGTTCGATTCAGGCACGGGCTGGCCCAGCTTCTTCCAGCCGATCGCCGACGA
>DASVFC010000005.1:0-7209 GCA_036380235.1 Vicinamibacterales bacterium | reverse complement strand
GGATATCGATCGCTTCCTTGTTGCGGTTGAAGTAGCCAACCAGCAACACGTTACTGCCGTCTTTCAGCGGCCCCCATCCCTCGAACGCGGGATAGATGGCTTCGCCGGTGGTGCCGAGCGGCTCGAGGAGCACGCCGGACGGCAGGGTCGGCCGCGGCGCAGTTTGCCCGGCCTGCGCCAGGGCTGCGGCAGGCAAGCGCTTTTGGACGGACAGAAAAGCCGCCGCAACCATCACAGTTACGGCGGCCAAACGGTAGCGATACATCGTGTGTGCTTATTGCTGCTGCGCTGCGTTGTTGGTGAGGTTCAGCGCCTTGCGGCGCTCCTCGACGGCGGCGCGGTAATCGGCGTCGTTCATGTAGGTCACGTTCACCCACGCGTGCGCCATCTCATCCACCGTGCGATCGCCGTAGCCGACCCACACGTTCGGATCCGGGTTGGCCTTGTTGGCGGCGGTGTTGTCGTGCCATGCGGTGACCTTGATCAGCGTGACCTTTGGCAGCAGCGGCGCCGCGGTCTCCTTGTAGACGTAGGTGTTGTGCCAGTTGAAGTTGAACTCCGACACGTGGCTCAGCACCTGGATCTGGCCGTTCGGCAGGATGGCTTCCATCGCCATCGCCTTGCCGCGCAGGTGCATGTGCGGCTGGTAGCTTTCGACGCGGCCGTTTTCCTTGAGCAGGAAGTAGCCGACGGTGGCCTTGACGGTGTTGGGCGGAATGTCGACGGCGCTGCCGAGCGCGTTGCCGCCGCTGCCGCTGCCGTTGGTGCCGCCCATCAGGTGCAGCACCTGGCGGAACTTCGGCTCCTGGCCTTTCGGATAGAAGTACACACCGAGCTCGACGTGATCGGTGATGTCTTCACCGCCGTTCGAGTAGTGAATGTCCCAAACCACCTTCGAGCCCGGAAGCATCAGCTTGCCGCTGTTCGGACGCATCATCTCGCCCTGCTTGCCGACGGCCCATTCCATGAACGTGCCCGGCAGCGGGTTGCCGTTTGCATCGAGCGGATTGGCGGCGAGCTCATCGGTCTCCACCTGCTGCAGGCGCGCGATCGCGTGGTGCGTGATCTTGCGGCCCTTGACGCTGCCGGGGCGAATCTCGATGGCACGGACCCAGCGCGGCTCGGTGAGATGCGTCTCGACGACAGGCTTCCACCACGCGTCGTTGGCGCCGGCCTTCTGCGTCCACGGCACCGACTTGACGATCAGGTCAGGCTCGGTCTGCCCGAAGTGCTTGGCGTAGTTCCAACCTTGCTCGTTTGGCCACTGTTTGGCGGGCGGCATATCCTTCAGATCGCCCTTCGGCGCTCCAGCATCCACCCACTTCACGATCGTGTCGATCTCCTTATCGCTGAGCGAGCGATCGTTTTCGAAGTCCTGGATGCCGATCGTCTTGTCGATGTGCCAGGGCGGCATCTGCCGCGCCGCAACGCGGTTCTTGATCGAACGCGCCCACGGCCGCGATTCCTCGAACGTGACGAGCGACATCGGCGCGATCGAATCGGGCCGGTGGCAGGCTTCGCACTTGTTCTGGAAAATCGGGGCGATGTCCTTGGTGAAGGTTGGCGCCTGTGCGGCAGCGACGGCGGGCATCGCCAATACCGCCATCAGGCCAAACGACGTGTGGATCCGGCTCATCTCCAGCTCCTTGAGGTTACCGTCGCCGAGTCTTGCCCGAAAGATCGTGAGGAATATAGCAGTGTCCGGGCCGGCTGTCATGCTGAGCGGCTGCGAAGGCCGAGCTGACCGATTCATGCGTTGACTGCATGGATCAGGCCGTAATCCGCACCAATCGCACCTTCAGGTAGGCCACGCCCAGCATCAGTACCATGATGATGCCCCCCGGCGTCAGGCCGTTCTCGCAACGATAGCGCACGGTTTCTCCGGGTTCGGCATTGAACTCGACGGTGTTGCCGAAAAGCGTATTGTGCGCCTTCACGGTGTGCGGCCCCGGCGCCAGCTCGCGCTCGAACACGCGCCCGTACCGGAGAACGCCGTCCCATTTCTCCCCGTCCACCCACAAATAGACCGGACGGTCCTGGACGTCTTGCGGGTGATCGCGCGTGATGATGAGTGTAGGCACGCTTGCCTCTTATTCTGAACGATTGCCGAGTAGATAGAAGCGATTTGATTCGCCTCGTCCTCATACTTACCGACCGCCGCGGCGCCGGCCAGCGGAATCTGCGATGATCGTGGCGTCCGTGAAGCGCAGAATTTTTGTTCTTAACTCCGCACTCTTCACTCTTAACTGCTGCGTCGGCTGTGCCGCGCCGGCGGCCTCCGAGTCGCTGGCCAGTTTCAGCTTCGTCTCGATGGGATCGTCGCTGAACGTGTCGATCTGGACGACGGACGAAGACCGCGCCGCACGTTCCGCGGCGGACGTCGCCAGGGAGTTCGATCGGCTCGAGGCGCTGATGAGCGTGTGGAAGCCAAGCAGCGACGTGGTGCGGATCAACGCCGCCGCCGGTACGCAGCCGGTGACCGTCCATCAGGAGACGATTGACGTGCTCGAACAGGCGGGCGACGCGAGCCGCCGCACCCACGGCAAGTTCGACGTCACCTTTGGCGCGCTCGCGGAGCTCTGGAAATTCGATCACGATCAGGACAACGTCGTCCCCGACCGCACGGCGATCGAGCAGCGGCTGCCGCTCGTCGACCACACGGCGATCGAGCTGCATCGCGCCAACCGCACGGCGTTCATCACGCGGCCCGGGGTGCGTGTGCACCTGGGCGGCATCGGTAAGGGCTACGCGATCGATCGCGCCGTGACGCTGCTTCGCGAGGCGGGCTTTCGCGATTTCCTGATCCAGGCGGGCGGCGACATCTTCGCGGCGGGGACAAACAATGGGCCGCCATGGAAGCTTGGCATCGCCGATCCTCGCGGCGCGCACGACGCCTTCGCGGCGGTGGAGGTGCGCGACGGCACCTTCAGCACGTCGGGCGATTACGAGCGGTTCTTCGTCAAGGATGGTGTGCGCTATCACCATCTCATTGATCCAGATCGCGGCGAGCCCGCTCGCGGCTGTCGCAGCGTCACCATCGTCGCAACGCGGGCCATCGTTGCCGACGCGCTGTCGACCGGCGTCTTCATCATGGGTCCCGAGGCGGGAATGCAGCTGATCGAAGAGCTGCCCGACGTGGAAGGCATCATCGTCACCGCGAAGAACGACGTGCTGATCTCCAGCGGCCTGCGGGGCCAGGTCGAGATCCGCGGCGCGCCCACTGACGCGCCGTAAGGCCTGACATATATACTCGGCAGCGTGCTGCCGATTGCCCTCGATCTCGTTCAGACCGTTGCGTTCGCCGGCGTCATCCTGTTTGCCGGCTACGGCATCCGCCGATTGATTCCCGCGCTTGGCAAAGTCAACATCCCCGCGCCGGTGTGCGGCGGCCTGCCCGTGGCGGGAGTTCTCGCCGTACTGTATTTCTCCGGCATCCAGCCGATCAAGTTCGATACCGCCTTGCAGGTGCCTTTCCAGAACACCTTCTTCGCTTCGATTGGTTTTGCGGCGAGCCTGGCACTGTTACGGAAGGGCGGTCCGCTGGTGTTCACGTTCTTCATCCTCGCGTTCGTCGTCGCGGTGATGCAGAACGTTCTTGGGTGGGCGGTGGCGTGGGGACTCGGCCAGCATCCATTGATGGGCGTGCTCGCGGGATCGGTGACGCTCACCGGCGGTCCGGCTACCGGCCTCGCGTTCGCGCCGCTGTTCGAGCAGGCGGGCGTGCCGGGCGCCGCGACGCTGGCGGTTGCCGCCGCTATGGTTGGCATCGTGTCGGGCGGCGTGATCGGCGGGCCAATCGGCACCTATCTCGTCGAGCGCAAACTCCGTATCGGTCCCGGCGGCCCCGGATCGACCACGCTCGCCAACGTCGCCGAGGAACAGGTGCCGCAAACGGAGATTGAGGCTCCCGCGGGCGAAGACGTCGAAGCTTACGTGCTGATGAAGCACCTCGTGCTGCTGCTGGTCACGGTCGGTCTTGGCATCTGGGTGAGCCGTTGGTTGACGGCGTTCGTCACGCTGCCCGCC
This sequence comes from Vicinamibacterales bacterium, assembly GCA_036380235.1. Lineage (GTDB taxonomy): Bacteria > Acidobacteriota > Vicinamibacteria > Vicinamibacterales > UBA2999 > 12-FULL-67-14b. Next base: position 3,183 of record DASVFC010000005.1, on the reverse strand, counting down.
TACATTGGCGCGATGCTGGTGGCCGCGTTGATTCGCAACGTCGACGACATGACGGGCGCGTTCAAGATCTCGATGCGCGTCATCGACGACATCGGCAACATCGCGCTGTCGCTGTTCCTGGTCATGGCACTGATGACGCTGCGGCTGTGGGAGCTGGCGGGCCTGGTGATCCCGCTGCTGGTCATCCTGGCTGCGCAGGTGGCGCTGATTGCCGCGATCTGCGTGTGGGTGGTGCCGCGCCTGATGGGACGCGACTACGACTCGGCGGTGATGTCCGGCGGGTTTGCCGGCTTCATGCTGGGCACGTCGGCGAATGCCATGGCGAACATGGGCGCGCTGGTCGAGCGTTACGGGGCGGCGCCGAAAGCGTTCCTCGTGGTCCCGCTCGTCGGCGCCTTCTTCATCGATTTTGCGAACGCGCTGCTGATTACGTTCTTTGTAAATCTGTGGCAGTGAAGTCGCGGGTGCCGGCGTCGGCCGGCAACTGCCCTTCCCACTTCGCGACCACCACCGATGCGAGGCAATTGCCGATCACGTTGGTGGCGGTGCGGCCCATGTCCATCAGCGCGTCGACGCCGAGCACCAGCGTGACGCCTTCCAGCGGCAGATTGTAGCTGGCCACCGTCGCGGCCAGGATGACGAGCGCGGCTCTCGGCACGCCGGCCACGCCCTTGCTGGTCAACATCAGCATCAACATCATGCCGATCTGCTGGCCGATCGACAGCTCGACGCCTGCCGCCTGGGCGACGAAGATCGACGCCATCGACAGATACAGCGTGGTGCCATCGAGGTTGAAGCTGTAGCCGAGCGGCAGCACGAACGACACGATACGTCGCGGCACGCCGTAGGCCTCGAGCACCTCCATGGCGCGCGGCAGCGCCGCTTCGCTCGATGTGGTCGAGAACGCGATGATCGCCGGCTCCTTGATGGCGCGGGCAAAGTCCGAGATCTTGATCCGGAACATGATCATCACCGGGATCAACACCAGCAGGAAGAAGATCGCGAGCGCAACGTAGAACGTCAGGATCAGGTAGGCCAGGTTGCGTAACACCGAGAGGCCGCTGGTACCGACGGTATACGCGATCGCAGCGCCGACGCCGATTGGCGCGTACAGCATGACGATGTGCGTGACCTTGAACATCGCCTCGGTGAGCGCCTCGCACCAGTGCAGCATCGGCTTGCCGCGCTCGCCGACCATGCCGAGGCCAATGCCGAACACCACGCTGAAGACGACAATCTGCAGCACGTCGCCGGTGGCCATGGCTTCGATGATCGAGGTCGGGATCAGGTGCAGGAAGATTTGATCCCAGGTCTGCGCGGTGGCCGTTACCGGGGGCGCCCCGGTCGGCGCCGGCAGCGTCACGCCGACGCCCGGCTGCATGACGTTGACGACGATCAGCCCGAGGAACAACGCAATGGTGGTGACGATCTCGAAGTAGATGATCGCCCGCAGGCCGAGCCGACCGACATCCTTGAAGTGGCCGGCGCCGGCAATGCCGACGACCAGCGTGCCAAACAACAGCGGCGCGATGATCATCCGGATCATGCGGATGAAGATCTGGCTGAAGGGCCGGATGATGTTGGTGATCTGTGTCTTGGTCTCGGGGTCGAGAGTGCTGACGACGTACCCGACGATCAGACCGATGAGGAGCCCCAACATGATTTGCGCGGTTGGGGACATGCGCTGCTTGACGACAGGCTCTGCCATTGAGGGTGAATTCTATCGGGAAGTGATACTTGTCGGGAAGGGATACTTGTCGGGAAGTGATTCGTGTCGGGAAGGGATGCTTGTCGGGAAGTGATGCGTGTCGGGAAGTGTTACGTGTCGAGGTGATGCTCGTCGTCTTTATTTACCGACGGCGTGCAGCGGTATCACGGCCACCTTGCGATTCTGGTATTCGATGATCCGCCAGTGCGGACACTTCGCCGTATCCGCATACAAACGTTCACAATCGTCGCAGCGCACGCATTCGGTGACCAGGATCTTCGGACCGGCGATGGCGCCCCACTCGCACGTCTTCTCGCAGATGCGGCAGGTGCCGCATTCCGACCAGCGCTTGATGCGGAACACGGTGAGGTGCGACATCAGTCCGAGCGTGGCACCGACGGGACACAGGAATCGGCAATACAGGTTGCGCACGAACACGGTGGCGACGAGCAGCGCCGCCAGCATCCACCACATCACGGGGCTGCCGAGAAGGCTGAACATCCAGAACGGTTCCACGTACTGGTAGATCAGCACGTCATGCGAAGCGACGTAATAGCCCAGCACGCCGAACAGGATCGCGAACTTGATCCACGCGGCGCGGCGTTCGAGCGGCCGCGGCACATCGACGCGCCAGCGTTTCGGCAACACGGTGTCGAGCGTCTGCGTCAGCGCGCCGTAGGCGCAAATGCGGCCGCAATACAGGCGGCCCCACAGGATCGTCGACACGACGGTGAAGCCGAAGAACAGGTACCACGCCAGGTTGTATTTCACGACCGGCCAGTTCCAGTCGACGACGCTGAAGATGTTCGTGATCGAGATCAGGTAATTCTTGGCGAAACCCATGTAGCCGATCGCGAACGCAAACGTCACGAACTTCAGCGGCACGCTCTTTTTCCGGAAGCTGTAGATGGCGAGCGCGAAGAATGCGAGCAGCAGCGCCAGGTCGAGATACTGCGGACGCAGAATGTCCGCCCACGTTTCGACCGGCGCTTCGTCGAAGCCCCAGGGGTCCGGAGCGGGCTGCAGCATTACTTGAGTTGATCCGGCGACAAGAACGCTTTCGCCACCGCGCGCGACGCGTCGCGCAGCGCGCGCGCCGCACCGTTCATCGTGATCGAGGCGCGCGACACCGCCTGGATGTCCTGCCCGACAATGAACCGGTCGCGAACGCTCTTGCCTTTCAACCGCGCCACGAACTCGGGCGGATCGATTGAGAAGTAGCCGTATGGCTCGGAGTTGTAGTCCACCACCACGCCTTGCAGGATGCCGCGGGTGTCCATGCCGACCAGCATGTGAATCGGGCCATGATACGCGCGCTCGTTGGGCACGAGATCGGTGGTCCAGAAGATGTAGCCAATCGGCGGCGCGTTCGGGTTGGCCTTCGGATCGACGCCGTACACTTTCCAATGCAGCGGCGTGCCGCCGAACGTTGAGAAGCCGGCGGCATTGGGAAACAACGTCTTGAAGTGGCCCTC
>DASVFC010000004.1:0-13365 GCA_036380235.1 Vicinamibacterales bacterium | reverse complement strand
GGCGCCGGGATCAATCGGAAACATCAGCCCGGTGTTCTTCAGGTGCGCATCAAGCTTCAGCCTGGTCAACCCTGCCTCGACCGTAATGTCGAGGTCCTCGGGGCTGAGGCGCAACACGCGCGTCATCCGCGTCAGATCGATGGAGACGCCGCCATGAATTGCATTGACGTGGCCCTCCAGCGAGCTCCCCATCCCGAACGCGACGACTGGCTGCTTGTGCTGCGCGCACAGCTTCACGATCGCGGCCACTTCGTCGGTCGATGTCGGAAAGACCACGGCGTCCGGCAGTCCTGGCGCGTGCCATGACTCGCCATGGCTGTGGTGCTCGCGGACGGAATCGGACGTCGAGACGCGATCGCCCAGCAGTAACTTGAGAGCGTCAATCACGGACACATTCTAAACACGAAGCGCGAAGGACGCGGAAGACTCGAAGCGGGGTAATCTTGGATCCCTTACGTCATGTTTACTCGCAACACTATTTCGTTCCTTCGATCCCTGAAACGCAACAACAAGCGCGAGTGGTTTCACGAGCGCAAGGACCAATTCGAGGCGCACTGCAAGCAGCCGATGATCGCGGTCATCGAGCGTATGGCGGGCGACCTGCCGTCGTTCGCGCCAGAGCTCGTGGCCGATCCGAAGGTGTCGCTGTTCCGCCAGTTCCGCGACACGCGCTTCAGCGAAGACAAGACCCCGTTGAAGACGCACATCGGCGCCACGTTTCCGAATCGCACGCTCGGCCGGTTGAACGGCGCCGGCTTGTACTTCGAAGTGGCGCCAACGTGGGTGTGGATCGGCGGTGGCCTGTGGTCGCCGGACACGTCGCAGTTGCACCTGGTGCGCGAGCACGTCGCGGCTAACCACCGCCGTCTCGAGGGCATCATCAAATCACCCGCGTTCCGCAGACTCGGCGGCTTGCAAGGCGACAGAATGACGCGCGTGCCGCGCGGCTTCGCAAAGGATCATCCGGCGGCGACGTACTTGATGCATCGCCAGTTTCTCGGCTTCCGCGAGGATCCCGCGACCCTCGCCGCGTCGCCCGCGTTCTACAAGCAGCTGCGCGACACGATGAAGACCATCGCGCCGCTGGTGGCGTTCTTGAACGAGCCGCTAATCGCGTCGCAGCAGCCCGACAAGCAGGCACATATGCTGTCCGACCAGCCGGTTCGGCGCGGCTACCGCGAAGATGGGCTCTTCGGCGCGAGGACGTAAAGCACCGCGCCTGCAGCCAGGGCGGCGACGCCCGAGATCAGCTGCGCCTGGGTTGCGCCGGCGAGAATGCCGAGCGCAACGATCGACGCGACGATCGGGATGACGGGCCCGAACGGGACGGTAAATTGCGCCGGGCCGGCATCGCGCGTCGGATCGGTCATGTGCGCGCCGACCTGGGCGGCGATTTCACGATCCCGCTTTCGCAACGCCAGCGTCGACATGCACACCGCGAGGTACATCACGAGCCGCGCGATCGCACTCACGGCCGCGAGCGTCACGAACGAACCGGTCAGCGCCAGGATCAGCGCAACGACGGCCGTGAACAGGATCGCGTTCGACGGCGTGCGATAGGCCGGGTGCACGTAGGCGAACCAGCGCGGCAAGTCGCCGCTTTCGCCGAGCGCGAACAACGTGCGTGACCCATTAAGGATCTGTCCCATGTTGTTGCCGGCCATCGATACCGCCGAACCAGCGGAGATCATCAGCGCGCCGGCGGCGCCCAGAAAAATCGCCGCGCCATCCGCAAGCGGCGTGCGCGTCGCCGCCACATCGGGCAGCACGCCCGTCGCGACGACCGACGTCAGGCACATCACCACCGAGACGATGAGCAGCGTTGCGACGAACGCGAAGGGCACGTCCTGGCGCGGGTTCGAGGCTTCACCGGCAAGCACGCCGGTCACCTCATAGCCGCCATACGCGAAGATCAACAGGATCAAGGCGCTCGACAGCTGTTCCTGCGACACCGCCGGCAGCGGCGAGAAGCGGGCCGGATCGATGAACCAGATGCCGACGACGACGAAGATTGCCAGTGGCGCGATCTTGCCGATGGTGAGCGCGTTGACGACCCAGGACGACTGTTTGACGCCGCGAACGTTGATCCACGTCAACACGATCGTCAGCGCGGCGATCATCGCGATGCGAGGGATGCCGGCCGAGAGCGGCGGCCAGTAGAATCCCATCGCGAGCGTCAGCCCGTTGACCACCGATGCCTGGCTGGTGACACGCGCGAACCACAGCATCCAGCCGACCTCGAAGCCGACGAAGCGGCCGAACGCGGCGCGCGCGGGAAGAATCGGTCCGCCAGTGCGATCGAAGCGGCTGCCGGTCTCGGCGAAGCACAGCGCGATCGACAGCGACAACAATCCGACGCCGAGAAACGCGAGCGGTCCCCAGTTGCCGACGCGAGTGGCGACATCGGCGGGGAGCAGGAAGATCGCGCTACCAATCACCTGGTTGACGCCAATTGCCGTCAGGTCCCACTTGCCGAGCGTGCGGCGCAGTGATGGCGCCGGCCTGTCAGCCGTTCCGGCCATCGACCTCTGCCCTTCCCGCCATCAGCTCCTTGATCCGCGCCGCGAGTGTGTCGGCGGTGAACGGCTTCATCAACAAGTTGGTGATGCCGGTCGGGTCGAGGCCCTGGCCCGCCCGCTCCGGGTGGCCGGAGATAAATAGAATCCTCGCGCCCGGCTGTTCGCGCTCGACCTCGCGGGCGAAATCGGCGCCGTTCATCCGCGGCATCACGACGTCGGTCACGACGACGTCGATGTGATCTTTCTCGCGCCTGAACATCTCCAGCGCGGCGCGCCCGTCGTCGGCTTCGAGCACCGTGAAGCCGCGGCGCGTCAACTCGGCGACCACCAGGCGACGTACGGACGAATCATCCTCCGCGAGCAGCACCACCCCATCACCTTTGACCCTGAGCTGCGAGGCTTGCGCAACCGCCGAGGCTGGCGGTTCGACAATCGCGGCTTCGCTAGGGAAATAGACATGCACCGTCGTGCCGGCGCCGGGCCTGCTCTCGACCTTAATCTGCCCGCCACACTGGCGGACAACATTCTGGACCATCGAGAGGCCGAGGCCGGTTCCACGGCCGGTTTCTTTGGTGGTGAAAAACGGCTCGAACAATCGCTGGCGCACCTCGGTCGACATTCCTTCACCGGTATCGGTCACGGTCAACAACACATGCCGGCCGGGAATGACGTCGAGGTGTTCTTCGCCCAGGACAACGTCCGACGTGCCGATCGACAACACCCCGCCCTTCGGCATCGCGTCGCGGGCGTTGACGGCGAGATTCATGATGACCTGGCTGATCTGCGATTCGTCCGCGCTAATCGTGGCGAGGCTGGTTGCGAGGGACAGCTGAATCTTGATCTGCGAGCCCAGCAAGCGGCGCAACATGTCGTCCATGCTCGTGATCAGCCGGTTCAGATCGATGCTGTTGGCGACGGTGGCCTGCCGGCGGCTGAACGCGAGCAGTTGCTGCGTCAGCGTCGCAGCGCGATCGGTAGCGCGTCGCACCGACTCGGCCAGGTAACGGGCTTCGGAATTCTCCGGCACGTGTTCGAGCAGTTCGTCGCTGTAGCCGATCAGCACGGTGATCAGGTTGTTGAAGTCGTGCGCAATGCCGCTGGCGAGGCGGCCGACCGCCTCCATCTTCTGAGCCTGGCGGAGCTCGGTCTCGAGGCGTTCGTGCTCGGAGAGGTCCCTGGCGATGGCCATCACGCCTACGACCTGGCCGTCACCGACAAGCACGCGCGCGTGCACGTCCACCGGCACGCGCAGGCCGCGCCGCCGCGACAACTCCGATCGGAACGACTGCGGCTGGCTGTCGGCGCCCCCGGCGATCATGCGGTTGATGACGTCGATGTAATCGTTGCCGAAGATCCAGTTCGGCTCGAGCATGCGGACTTCCTCGCGGGAGTAGCCGAGCACCTGCTCGCCGGCGCGGTTGATGGTCGACAGCCGGCCGCGGCGATCGTGCACCACCATGATGTCGCTGGCGCGCTCGAACACTTCGTCGAAGCGCGCCTTCAGCGACGCTTCGCGCGCCAGCTGGCGGCGGATGGTTGCCTCGCGCTTCCGTAGCGCGAGCAGGGCGTACACGGCAACCCCAACAGCGGCCATAGCGATGGCCACGACCGGCCAGATCCAGAATGAAGAGGGCACGATGTCAGGCTCGAGGGGCGGTGAAGGGCGGTTGTATCATGAAACCGGGATGAGCTCCACCTCGCCGCGGCCGGCGCACATGACGCTGCCGGCGCATGCCTACACCGATCCGCAATGGTTTGGCCGCGAGATGGAACATCTGTTCGCGCGAATGTGGCTGGCAGCGGGCCGTGCCGACGCGCTGGATCGTCCCGGCGCGTTCATCAAGCGCGATGTCGCCGGCGCGAGCGTGTTGCTGGTGCGCGGCAGCGACGGATCGATCCGCGCGGTTCACAACGTCTGCCGCCATCGCGGCACGCGTCTCTGCCTCGACGATCAAGGTACCTTCCAGGGCAGCATCCAGTGCCCGTATCACGCCTGGACCTACGGTCTCGACGGGCGTCTCGTCGCGGCGCCGCAGATGGACGAGGTCGAGGGCTTCGACAAATCGCAGTTCCCACTCCGCACGGTGGCATGTGAGACGTGGGACGGTCACATCTTCATCAACCTCACAGCGCAGACACCATCTTTGCGGGATCAACTTGCCGACCTGCCGCGCCGGTTTGCGCCGTGGCGCATGCAGGAGCTGCGCGTCGCGCATCGCATCGAGTACGACATTGCCACCAACTGGAAGCTGGTGGTGCAGAACTACAACGAGTGCCTGCACTGCCCGGTAATTCACCCGTTACTCAACCGCATGCACCACTATCTTGGCGCCGACAACGTGCCGACCACCGGCACCTATTGCGGCGGCGCGATGGGCTTCCGGGACGGCGTGGAGACGCTAAGCAGCGATGGCAAGCGCCGGCGCGATTTCCTGCCCGGGCTTGGCGAGCGCGAGCGCACGGTGGTCAACTACTTTGCGATCTACCCGAACTTCCTGCTGACGCTCCATCCCGACTACATGATGACGATCACGATCTGGCCGCAACACGCCGGACGCACGAAGCTGATCGCCGAGTGGCATTTTCATCCGGATGAAATCGCCAAGCCCGATTTCGTCTTCCAGGACGCGATCGAGTTCTGGGACCGGACCAATCGAGAGGACTGGGCGATCTCCGAGCAGTCTTATCTCGGCATCAGCTCGCGTGGCTATTCGCCTGGTCCGTATTCCGAGCGCGAGCAGCAACTGTGGGAATTCGATCAGTTCGTCATCGACAAACTTCAACCATGAAAATCGCATTGATTCAGCAGCACGCCACCAGGGATCGGTCTGCCAACGTCGCGCGTGGCCTGGCCGCTCTCGACACCGCGGCCCGGGCCGGAGCGCAGCTGGCGTGTTTCGCCGAGCTCGCCTTCGAGTGGTTCTATCCACAGGTGCCGGCTGATTCGTCGTTTCGCGAGCTGTCGGAACCGATCGACGGCCCAACGGTGAAGGTCTTCCAGGAAAAGGCGAGGCAGCTCGGCATGGTCACGATCATCAACCTCTACGAGCGCGACGGCGTGGACGCCTTCGACAGCTCACCGGTGATCGATGCCGACGGCACGCTGCTAGGGGTGACGCGGATGATTCACATCACCGATTATCCGTGCTTTCACGAACAGGGCTATTACACGCCCGGCGACAAGGGCGCGCCGGTATTCAAGACCGCCGTCGGCAATGTCGGCGTGGCGATCTGTTACGACCGCCACTTCCCCGAATACATGCGTGCACTGGCTGTCAACGGCGCCGACCTCGTGATCGTGCCGCAGGCAGGAGCAGTGGATGAGTGGCCGGAAGGATTGTACGAAGCGGAGATGCGCGTGGCCGCATTTCAGAACGGCTACTTCACCGCGTTGTGCAACCGCGTCGGCAAGGAGGAGAAGCTCGACTTCGCCGGCGAATCTTTTGTGTGCGGCCCCGATGGCGAGGTAATCGCGCGCGCGGCGAAGAGCGCCGACGAGATTCTCTACGCCGACATCGATCTATCGGCGACGTCCCGATCGAACGCGCGGCGTTTGTTCATGAAACATCGTCGACCGCAGCTTTACGCCGACTGGCTCGCGCGATAATCCCGCTGTCCACGGACGTTAACCACGGAGGGCACGGAGGACACGGAGAATGTTTTCAAAATGCCAGTGCTGCTTAGCGGCACTGGCGTTTAGAAAAGAAATCTCCGTGCTCCCCGTGCCCTCCGTGGTTAACGTCCGTGTCGGTAGCAGCTTAGTGCCGCGGCGAAGTGATGACCTCTCGCGAGCGGAGTATTATTCAGGAGTGCCGTCCACAACTCGCTATTTCGGACTGATCCTGATCGTGCTGGGTGTTGCCAGCTACATGCTGACCGGCCGGTCCAGCGTCACCGCGCTGATTCCGGCGATTTTCGGCGCCGTCCTGGTGATCTGCGCGCTGATCGCGCGCAACGAGAACGCGCGCAAACACGCCATGCATGCGGCAGTGGCGATCGGCCTGATCGGCGCGCTCGCGTCGCTCGGCCGCGGCGTTCCGGCGGCACTCGCCGGCGATGCCGCTCGGCCGGCGGTGATGTCGCAGCTGATCATGGGCGTGCTGCTGCTGATTTATGTCGGCCTCGGCGTGCAGTCATTCATCGCCGCCCGCCGCGCCCGATAAACACACACGGCCCCTCCGTGTGTTTTTTCACAGGGCGGTTTTTCGGGGCGGGTTGAAGAATGGCGTCGGCACCACGGTCGCCGTCGCGCGGTGGCGCACCGCTTCGACGGTGATCTCCATTTCCACCTTTGACCCAATCGCGTAGTGCGGCGCATCGAGCGTCGCCAGGGCGATCAACTTCTTCAGCACGGTAGACCACGTCGTCGAGGTGGCGCGGCCGATTTGTTTGCGTCCGTCGTAAACCGGGACGGCCACTCGCGATGTGCCGGCCGGCGCGGTCGGCGGCAGCCCCACCGCTTCGTAGAGCTTCTCCACCGACGTCCAATCCACCTCGAGCCCGACGATCTGCCTGGCAATACCACGTTTCACTTCTGCCATCAGGGCGGCGCGGCCGATAAAAGGGCCTTTCTTCAGATCCACCAAACGTCCGAGGCCGAGCTCGTACGGCGAGTACTTCTGCGCCTCGATCAGCGCCTTGCGGCTTCCGTGGAAGTCGACGTCGATCAATAACAGGCCGGCTTCGATGCGCGCGACGTCGAGTGCGAGCATGCCAACCGGATGGAGATCGAAAGCGGCGCCGGCGCTCGCGATTGCGTCCCACACAGGCAACGCGCTATTCCACGGCATCCAGATTTCATAACCAAGGTCGCCGGTGTAGCCGGTTCTAGAGACGTCGACGGGCACGCCTGCGATGCTGCCGCTGGCGGCCCTGAAGTACTTCAGCATCGACAAATCCGCGTCGCAGACCTGCTGCAATAACCGCTGCGACGTCGGTCCCTGCAGCGCCAGCGCCGCCACGGTTTCAGAGATGTCGTCGATGGTGACGTCAAGGCCGGACGCGTTCTCGGTGAACCATCGCAGATTGGGATCCGCAGCCGTCCACCGGTACTCGGACGGTCCGGTCCTTGTCACCGTGCCATCGTCGATCACCTTGCCGTGCTCGTCGCACCACGGCGTGTAATACACCTGTCCGACCGCCATCCTCGCGGCGTTGCGCGTGATGATTCGATTGACCAGCCGCGACGCATCGGGCCCGGCGATCCGGTACTTGTACAGCGGCGAAATATCGATCAGGCCGCAGGCATTGCGGATGGCGTTGTATTCGTGCTCGTGATGGGTCTCGTAGGCGCTGACCGCGTAGTAGCCGGCCCAGTCGCGATAGCTCAGGCTCTCGCACAGCTGGAGTGTTCGGGCATGGAAGGCGGAGGCTACCGGCACGTCGAAAGTATAATTTGGCGCTTGCGATACGACGCAATCGTCATTGGTGGCGGCCATAACGGGCTGACATGTGCCGCTTATCTCGCCCGCGCCGGGCGCAAGGTGCTGGTGCTGGAGCGCCGACATGTGCTCGGCGGCGCCGCGGTCACCGAAGAAGTCTTCCCGGGCTTCAAGTTTTCCGTCGCATCGTACGTGGTCTCTTTGCTGCGGCCCGAGATCATTCGCGATCTCGATCTACCGCGCCACGGCATGGAGCTGCTGCCGCTTGACGGCACGATGACGCCGATGCCGAACGGCGACTATCTGTGGCGCGTCAACGATCACTACAAGACCAGGCGCGAGATCGCGCGCCATTCTCGACTCGACGCCGAAGCCTACGACGAGTACGGCAAGGCGATGGTCGAGATGGGCCGCTTCGCCAAACCGATCCTCGGCATGCTGCCGCCCGATCCCACGTCGCTCGACCCACGCGGGCTGCTCGAGATGCTCTCGATCGGCAAACGGTTCCGCGACATGCGCTTTCACGATCGCCTCAACCAGGTCCAGCTGCTGACGATGAGCGCAGTGGATTTCCTCGATCAGTGGTTCGAGACCGACGTCCTCAAGGCCACGATGTCCGCTTCGGGCATCATCGGCACGTTCCTGGGCGTGCGGTCCCCGGGCACCGCCTACGTCCTGCTGCACCACTACATGGGCGAGATCGACGGCGCGTTCCGGTCGTGGGGCCTCTCACGCGGCGGGACCGGTGCGGTGTCGAACGCGATTGCTTCGGCCGCGCGCGAGTATGGCGCGGAGATCCGCACCGAAGCTCCGGTCGCCCGTATCCTGACGAAGAATGGCCGGGCGACGGGCGTGGTGCTCGAGAACGGCGATGAGCTCGCCGCCAGCCTCGTGGTGTCGAGCGTCGATCCGAACCTCACCTTCCTGAAGTTCATGGACGAGCGCGAGCTGCCGGCGGAGTTTGTCGAAGGTGTGAAGCGCTACAAATACCGCGGTTCGTCGGGCAAGGTGAACCTCGCACTCGACGCGCTGCCGAACTTCACGTGCCTGCCAGGACCGGGCCCGCACCTCCGCGGCGCGATCTCCATTTCGCCGAGCGTCGACTACATGGAGCAGGCCTATGACGACGCGAAGTACGGCGAGTTTTCGCGACGGCCGTATATCGACATGGTGATCCCGTCGCTGACGGATCCGTCGGTGGCGCCACCCGGCAAGCACGTGATGTCGTGCTTCGTTCAGTACGCACCATATGATCTCCGGGACCCGGCAACCGGGAGCCGGGAGCCGTTGCGCTGGGACGATCAGCGCGAGGCCTTCGGCGATGCCGTGATCAACGCGATCGCCGACTACGCACCGAACATCAAGGACATCATCCTGCATCGCCAGGTACTGACGCCCCTCGACATCGAACGAACCTTCGGGCTTACCGAGGGCAACATTTTCCAGGGCGAGCTCACGCTCGAGCAGTTGTTCTTCCTCCGGCCGGTACCCGGCTGGGCGCGTTACGCCACGCCGATCGATCGGTTGTACATGTGCGGGTCCGCCACGCACCCCGGCGGCGGCATCATGGGCGCACCCGGCAAGAATGCAGCTGATCGGATCCTGAAGCTGGTGTCACGCTGATGGCCGCCGTTTCCACCACAACCGGTCGCTACGACGCGATCGTGATCGGCGGCGGCATTAACGGTCTCACGTGCGCCGCGCACCTGGCAAAGAGCGGATTGCGCACGCTGCTCCTCGAACAGCGCGCGCAGGTCGGCGGTTGCGCGACCGAGAGCGAGCTCGCACCCGGGTTCATCGTGCCGACCCTCTCCCACGCAACCGGTCCGTTGCGTAGTGATGTCGTCGAGGAGCTGCAGCTTTATCTGCATGGGCTGACCTTCACCGATGCCTCGCTTCAGCTGAGCGCACTGGCTGGCGACGGGCGCACCATCACCCTGTGGGACGATGCGCGACGGACGGCGCAAGGATTGAGTGCGTGGTCGCAGAAGGATGCCCAGGCATGGCCGGCTTTCCAGGCGTCGCTGCAGAAGATCGGTGCGTTGATCGCCGGCGTATTCATCAACACGCCGCCCTCAATCGATCAGCCGTCTTCACGCGACGCGTTCGCGTTACTGCAAACGCTCGGCGCGTTCAGGTCGCTGCCGAAAGCCGATCAGTGGCGCTTACTGCGCTGGGGGCCGATGGCGGTGGCCGATCTTGTCAGCGAGAGCGTCGAAGATGAATTGCTTCGCGCCACCGTTGCTGCCGATGGCGTGTTCGGCGCAATGCTTGGGCCATGGTCGGCCGGCAGCGGACTGCAACTGTTGTTGACGGCCGCCAATCGCGCGTTGGCGTGGCCGGCCGGACGCGTCGTCGCCGGTGGACCCGCGGCCGCAGCGCGCGCATTGCAGCGCGCGTGTGAGCGCTATGGTGTCGAGATCAGAACCGGAACCACGGTCCATCGGATCGACATCAAGGACGATCGCGCGATCGGTGTAACGCTCGCGGAGGGCGCGGCAATCGAGGCGCGATCCGTGGTGTCGGGCGTCGATCCGAAGCGCACGTTCCTCACGTTGTGCGACGCGGAACACCTGCCCCCCGAATTCCTGTGGCGGATCAGGAATTACCGGATGCGTGGGACGCTGGCGAAAGTCAATCTCGCCCTCTCGGCGCTGCCGCAGTTCGCAGGAGCCACGCGCGACATGCTGGCCGGCCGCATCCGCCTCGCACCGGACATCGACTACATCGAGCGCGCATTCGATCACGCAAAGTACGGCCGCTTCTCACCGCAACCGTGGATCGAGTTCACGATGCCGTCGGTCACCGATCCATCATGTGCGCCGCAAGGCGCGCACGTGCTGTCGGCATACGCACAGTTCGCGCCGTACACGCTGCGTGACGGCGACTGGGATGCGTCACGCGATGCGCTCGGCGACGCCGTGGTGAACACGCTCGCTCGCTACGCGCCCGGCATCACGTCCCTGATCGTTGCCCGCGAGACGCTGACGCCGCTCGATCTCGAGCGCGGTTGGGGGCTGACCGGCGGCCACATCTTTCATGGCGAGCTGGCGCTGGATCAGTTCTTCGCGATGCGGCCACTGTTGGGTTATGGCAATTACACCACCCCACTGCGCGGACTGTTCTTGTGCGGTAATGGCTCACACCCGGGCACCGGCATGACCGGAGGTTCAGGGATCAACGCGGCACGCGATATTGCACGGGCGTTATCGTAACCAGCGTCCAGTTTCGAGGTTCCGCCGTCTAAGCCATCAGAAAGTTGAGGAGGCTATGCGATCCACCGGCGTCGTATTGGTGATGCTGCTTGTCGCCTCGTTTCCGGCGTTTGCGCAGGGCGGCGCGCCTGGACAGACCGCGCCGCCCGGCCAGCCGGGAACGCTGCCGCCGCCGCCCAACCCGAACAACCCGCAACGGATGCCGGCTCGACCGACGCGCCCAGGTGAATTACCTCCAAAGGGCACCGCCGTGATTAAAGGCCAGGTCACGTCAAGCGGCACCGGCACGGCCGTGCGACGCGCGCAGGTGCGCGCGATGTCGATGGAAGGCCGCGGCGGCGGCGTCACCAGCACCGACAACAACGGCCTGTTCGAGATCAAGGATCTGCCGGCCGGCCGCTACACCGTGACGGCGATGAAGGGCGGGTTCGCGCAAGCCTCGTTCGGCGCGCGTCGGCCGGGCGATCCAGGTACGCCAATCGATCTCGCTGATGGGCAGACGGCGGATAAGGTCAGCTTCGTACTGTCGCGAGGCGGCGTCATTTCGGGTGTCATCGTCGATGACGGCGGCGAACCTGTCGCCGGTACGCAAGTCGCGGCCATGCGTTACCAGTGGATGTCGGGAAGCCGTCGACTCGTGCCTGCGTTCAGCGACGGTTCAAACGATCGCACCGACGACCGCGGCGGCTTCCGTCTATATGGCTTGCCGCCGGGCGAGTATTTCCTGCAGGCCGCCAACCGTAATAACTCGTTTGTCGGCCCCGGCATGAGCAACACCGAGGCTGAAGCCTTCGCGCCGACGTTCTATCCCGGCACGTCGAACATCGCCGAAGCGACGCGCATCACGGTCAAGGGAGGACAGGAAGTCGGCGGCGCCAACTTCGCGCTAATCGTCGCGCGCATGGCGCGTATCCGCGGCCGCGCCCTCACCTCGCGCGGCGAGCCGGCCGCCGGCATGATGGCGATGCTGGCACCGAGCGATCCGTTCGGCGGACCGATGATGATGAACATGAGCAACTCGGTGATCGGCGCCGACGGTAACTTCGAGTTCGCTAACGTCGCGCCCGGCCGCTACAACATCAACCTGCGCCCGTCCGGCGGCATGCAGAATCCGAACGCGGAGTTCGCGGTGATGCCGCTAACGGTCAGCAACGACGACATCGACAACGTGATCATCACCACGCACGTTGGCGCCACAGTACGCGGCAGCGTCATCACCGACGACGGCCAGCCGCCGCCGTTCCGCGCCGACCAGGTCCAGGTGTTCGCGCAAACCATGGAACCGACAGCGATGTTCGTGCAGCCCGGCCAGAACCGGATGCAGGACGATTACTCGTTCGAGATGACCGGTTTGTTCGATCGCCGCCGTTTCTCGGCGTCGGTAGGCCCGCAGGGACTTGGCTCGACGTGGTTCCTGAAGTCGGTGATCTATGACGGGCAGGACGTGACCGATAGCGGCATCGAGTTCACCCCAGGCCGCGCCTACGACGGCGTGCAGATCACGTTCACCCAGAAGACCACCGACCTCTCGGGTGCGGTGACCGACGAGCGGGGCAAGCCGGTGCTCGACGCGACGGTGGTGGTGTTTCCGGCCAACCGCGAGCGTTGGGCGTACTTGTCGCGCTACATTCGCACCGCCCGCCCGGATACGAACGGACGATTCAGCATCAAGAACATGCCGCCGGGCGAGGACTACCTGATCATCGCGGTGCAGAATCTGGAGTCCGGCCAGGGAACCGATCCGGAATTCCTGGCGCGGGCGCGCGAAGAGGCGAAGTCGTTTTCACTGGCCGAGGCCGAAACGAAAGTTGTTGATCTCAAACTTTCGCCGTTGGTGCCGTGAGCCAACGCGGTAAGCACGCCAGGCGTCTAAGGTCGTAACCACATTGTGAAGAACTGGATTCTTGTCGTCATTCTGGCCGCGGCGTTCGGTTCGGCGACCCCGGCACAAGGTGGCGGGCCCGCGCAGGGTGCGGCGGAACGCGGGCAACGGCCCGCCCGTTCGGCGCCGGCGCGCGCGGACGCGCCGCGCGGCTCGGCGGTGCTGCGCGGGATGATCGTAGCGGCCGACAATGGCTCGCCGATCCGGCGCGCGCAAGTACGAGTTGCATCGCCCGATGCGCGTGAGAGCCGCGTCGCCACCACCGACGCGCAAGGCCGCTTCGAGATCCGCGAGTTGCCAGCCGGTCGTTATTCGATCACTGCGAGCAAGGGCGGCTTCGTGTCGCTGCAGTACGGCCAGCGCCGCCC
>DASVFC010000003.1:0-5937 GCA_036380235.1 Vicinamibacterales bacterium | reverse complement strand
CACCCCGGCAATTTCGCGTTCGAGATTGGCAATCCCGATCTGCCTTCTGAACATGGGCTCGGGCTGGATGTGTCGCTGCGCGGCCGTACGACGCGCCTGAATGGCGAGATCACGTTTTTCCGCAATGACATCGACGACTTTATCTTCCGCAGCCCGCTGACCGATGAAGAGGTGGCGGCACGCGAGGATGAATTCCTCGAGCGGTTCGGCGCCGACGAGATCGATGCCGAGTTCCCGGTAATCGAGCACATCAGCGCCGATAGCGTGCTGCAGGGCATTGAAGCGCACGCCGACATCGATCTGGCGGCCGGCTTCGCCGCCGAGTTCTCGTATGACATGGTGCGTGGCCGGCTCAAAGCGTCGGGCGAGCCGTTGCCTCGCATCCCGCCGTTCCGCGTGATGGGTGGCCTTCGCTATCAACGCAATGCGATGCAGGTTGGCCTGAACGTGACACACGCCGGCACGCAGGATCGCGTGTTTGGCGCCGAGGAGCCGACCGAAGGCTACACACTGCTCAAGCTCTATAGCTCGTATTCGTTCCAGACCGGCGGCGCGACCAACACGGTCACGCTACGCGTCGACAACGCGACCAACGAGCTCTACTACAACCACCTGAATTACTTGAAGAGCGTGTTGCCCGAAATGGGGCGCAATGTGAAGTTGGTTTACAGCGTCGGTTTTTAAGAGGGCTTGAGGGCTGAGGGCTCGGGGGGTGCTGAAGCCCCAAGCCCTCAGGTGTTTCACTAGAACCGCACGTGCGTGCCGCCGAAGCCCGTGTAGTCCTTCTCGAGCTCGCGCGCGTGATCGGGGTCACGATACTTCGTCCCGATGACGATGCCGCCTTCGTTGATCCCGCGCTCGTATTCGCGCACGCGATCTTCAGGGATGCCGGCGCCAATCAGCGCGCCGATGATGCCGCCGGTGGCGCCGCCGGCGCCCGCTCCGGCCAGCGCCGCAGCGATCGGACCGGCCACGACCAGGCCGAGACCCGGAATCACCACTGACGATCCAATGGCGAACACCGCGGCCAGCGCCGCACCAATGCCGCCGCCAATCGCGGCGCCCTTGCCGAGCCCCTCGGCCGCCTTGGTGCCGTGACTTAATTCGGTGCCCGGCGTGACGTCGCCGAAATGACGGCGGCGCGTTTCCTCCGACATCACGACGTTGATGTCGTCGGGCCGGTAACCATGCTTCGTCGTGAGCCCTTCATACGCCCGGCTCGCGGCGTCGGGTGTGGAATAGAGACCAGTTACGTAGCCGCTTGGCGTCACGGTGCGGCCGCTAACGCCGTCAGTTTCCTCCGTGACCTTGTTGCTGGCCTGGCGCGCACGTCCCATTGCGTTCTCGCGCTCGCCCTCGGCCTCCATTTGTTCGTCATCGATCATGTCGCCGACGACATCTTTCGTGGCGCCCTTGGCGCGCTGGGTGAGAGCCGCGGCTTCTTCGGTCAACGAATCGTCTTTCTTTCCTCGGTATTCCACAGTGACCTCCGGTTGAGGAGGTGCAATCTGCGTTCCCGGACAGCGCGAGCGTATTTATTAATTCAGCCGCCAGCGCACCATGTCGATGGCAGTGGTGGCGTAGCGCCTGAGCCAACGCCCGACGCGAGCGAGCTCGTGGCCGCCCGGACTGTCCTGGCAATCCGGCGCAAGAAACGTGTTCGGCGCATCCAGCGACGAAGGTCCGCGCGCGTTGACCCACGGGTCGGCAACCGCGAGCCGCTTGCTCACGAACAACACCTCGAAGACCTGGCCGGGAAACGGATCGTAGCCCTGCTGGCACAGGAAGTTGTTCTGGTGCACGTGGGCCACGTAGAAGAACTGATGCAGCCGTGCCGCGGTCTCGAGAAAATGCGCCTCCTCGACGCCGTGAAACTCCACGGCCATTTGATCGATGGCTTCGAGAACATGATCGGGTGCGGTCGCCAGAGACCGCCACTCCGAGCCCTCGACGTCCATCTTGACGATCAACCGCTTGCCGGTGTCGCCGTTCTTCTGAATCTGGTTCGCCATCGTGTCGAACGGCTTGCCGGCCAAGACGTCGCGTTCCGGTCCGACGCACTCGGCATGAAACCGCGTCGGCCCGCGTGAACATTCGGGCACCGTCGTGTTGTAGCAGTCGTATTGATGGATCGGGATTCCGGTGGCCGCGGTGACCTCGCAGCCCCAATCGTCCTGGGCGTTGATGCCGTATGAGTAGCCCGATTCGCCCGCCGCGATCATGTTGCCGCACATCAGATAGCCGCCGTCATTGTCGCTGCCGAACCGCTGCAGCGTGCAGTTCCTGATGTGGACTGGTGTAAACGCGTCGTAAAGGGCCTGCCGGATCTGGCGCGTGCGCCAGTACGTGCTGCCGGCGAAAGCGAGGCCGACCACGATGAAGGCTGCCGCCGTCCAGACGGCCAGGCGAACCAGCCGTGGTTTCATCCAGCTCATCTTACCTTTCGTGGCAGGAGGCAGGCATTTGCGCTATTTTTATGGCCGCACATGACGCGCCCCGCCCCCGCGTTGGTGACTGTGGCTCTGCTCGTCAGCACGCTCGCGGTGCACGCGCAAGACAGCCGCTGGATCGTCTGGCTTCGCAGTAACCATCACGCGATTCGCCAGGCCGCGCCGTCGGCCCGGCCCGATGATTTCGCCGACCTGCAATTCCTGAAGACCGTCATCGGCGATCGCCGCATCGTGCAGCTTGGCGAAAGCCACCACAGCGTGGCCGAGTACGGCGCGATCAAGACGCGCCTGATCAAGTTCCTGCACCAGCAAATGGGCTTCGATGTGCTGGCGTTTGAAAGCTCGATCTACGAATGTTACGCCGTCGACTTCCGCCAGATGACGGCAAGTGACGCGCTGTTCGCGAGCATCTTCCGCGTCTGGGCGTTCGAAGACGTGCTACCGCTGTTTCAATATCTCAAGGATTCGCAGGAAACAGCACGGCCGCTGACTTTCGCCGGTTTCGACCCGCAGATCAGCTCCGCGACCGGTGCGCAATCCCGGCCAGCGTTTTTCGCGCGCGTCATTAGCGCGCTCGATCCGGAGTACGCGCGGGAGGTGGCGCAATTCGACGCGCAGTTCGTCGAGCGTATCCAGCGCAGCGACGGCCCAACCTACGCGCGTGATGAAGAGGAACGGCTGGTGGCGTTCTACACCCGGCTGTCGACGTATCTCGAGCAGCACCGCGAGCGGCTGCAGACACTGCTCGACGACGACACCGCGCCGATGATCGCGCAGCGCGCCGCCTGGTCGTCCGTCAAGCTGGTGCAGCTGCTGCGTTCATACGGCCAGAATCCCGATGACACGTCGCTGCAGGGCCACATGGCCATTCGCGACAACGCGATGGCCGACAACCTCACGTTCCTCGCCAACGACCTCTATCCGGGTAAGAAGATCATCGTTTGGGCGGCGAACATTCACGTGCGTCACGCCAACGAACAGACGACGTGGGAGTTTCCGACCATGGGCGGGTGGCTGCAGAAGCGGTTCCGTGACGAGCTCTACACGATCGGGTTGTATCCCAATCGCGGCACGCTGCCTGGCGTGCGCTCCGTCTTCACCATCGATCCGGCGGAACCTGGCACCATGGAGCGGCTGCTCAGCGACGCCGGCTCGTCGCCGATGTTTGTCGACCTGCTCAACCAGGCTCGCACGGAAGACACGCGCTGGATGTACGAACCGATGCTGTCTCGCGACGGCTCGATCTCGGGTCCGCAGGCGATGTTGCCGGTGCTGATCGTGCCGCGCGATCAATACGACGGGTTGCTCTTCATCGATCGCGTGTCCGCACCGCGTTTCATCAACCGGTGATTCTCCTGCGCTTCGTCCTGGTGTTAGTCTGCGCGGCTATCAGCTCGTCTGCGTACGCACAATCCGTGTTGCGCTGGGGTGGCGATGCCGAGGGCGGCGCGCCGTTCGTTGAGGCCGATCCGAACGATCCCGCGAAGCTGGTCGGGTTCGATGTCGAGATCGCGGCGCTGATTGCCGAGAAGCTTGGCCGGACGCCGCAGTTCATCCAGATCCAGTTCGCGTCGCTGGATCAATCCGCACGCCGCGGCGACTTTGACATCGGCCTGAGCGGCATCGAGGATATCCCGGCCCGTCGCCAATCGCTCGCTGCGAGCATTCCGTATTACGAGTTCCGCGAAGTGCTGACCGTTCGCGAATCCGATCGCGACCGTTACCGTACGCTCGCCGATCTTTCCGGTAAGCGCGTCGCCACGCTGGGCGGCACGATTGCCTACGAGCTGTTGCTCGACGCCGAACGTTCGCATGGCATCACGGCGGTGTCGTACGACGATGATGTGCATCCGTATTCAGACCTGCTGCTCGGGCGCGTGGACGCGGTGGTGCTGGACAATGTCCTGGCCGACCGCGCGATGCGGCGCAATGCCGGCCTGCACACGCACGACGAAGCGCTGGCGCTCGGCCACTACATCATCATCACCGCGCCGGCGAACACCGCGCTGCGCGATCAGGTTAACGACATCCTGCGTGTCGCCATGCGCGACGGAACGCTCGAACGTATTTTCAGGAAATGGAATGTCTGGAACGACGATCAACCGGTCCTCTACCAGCGCGTGCTCGATCCGGACTGGCAACCCTCTGGCGTGGACCCGTTGAGCAACCAGGGCACGTTACAGACAATCCGCACGTATCTGCCGGCATTGTTGCGCGCCGCCGTGCTGACGCTGCTGTTGTCGATCGTCGCGATGGCACTTGCGGTGGCGCTCGGGATGGCGATCGCGATCGGCCGCATCTACGGCGATCCGATCACACGCGGCGTGCTGACGATCTACGTCGAGGTGATGCGCGGTACGCCGGTGCTGTTACAGCTGTTCGTAATCTATTACGGGCTCGCCTCGGTGATCCGCCTGCCGGCATTTGTTGCGGCGTTGCTTGGTCTCGGCCTCAACTACGCCGCCTACGAAAGCGAAATCTACCGCAGTGCCATGGAAGCCGTGCCGAAAGGGCAGCTCGATGCGGCGCGGATTCTCGGCTTCTCAAAGGTCCAGACCTTGCGCTTGATCCGCGCGCCGCAGGCGTTCCGCCTCGCTTTGGCGCCGATGACCAACGACTTCGTGGCGCTCCTGAAGGACTCGTCGCTCGTCTCGATGTTGACGGTCGTCGAGCTGACCAAGCAGACGCAGATCTTCGCCACCAACATCGGCAGCTGGGTGGTTCCGGGGTTGCTGTGCGCGGCTCTCTACCTGGCGATGTCGCTGCCGCTTGGCTACCTGGCGCGTCAGCTCGAACAACGGTGGAGGATGCCCAGCGTATGAGCGCCGCGCTGTCGGTGAGCGGCCTGCGACTCAAGCGGGGCACGCGTGAGATCCTGCGGGGCATCGACTTGCATGCCGCGGCCGGGGAGATCGTCGCATTAATGGGGCTGTCCGGCTCAGGCAAGACGACAATCCTGCGCGTCATCGCCGGGCTCGAAACCGCGGACACCGGAGACATCACCGCAGCCAAGACCGGGATGGTGTTTCAGTTTCATTTCCTGTTCGAACATCTGACCGCGATTCAGAACGTAACCCTGGCGCCAATCCACGTGCAGCAGACGTCACCTGGCAATGCGACCGCGCGCGCCCAGGCGCTGCTTGAGCAACTGGGCGTCGGGCATCGCGCAGGCGCGTTGCCGCGCGAGCTGTCTGGTGGTGAAGCGCAGCGCGTGGCCATTGCCCGCGCCCTTGCGGTGGATCCACCGTTGCTGCTGCTGGACGAACCGACCGCTTCGCTGGACCCGGCGCGTCGCAATGACCTGGGGGATACGCTCAAGGCGCTCGCGCAGTCCGGCCGCGCCTTGTTGATGACGTCCCATGACGACGATTTCGTGCGGGACTTCGCCACTCGGGTAGTGGTGCTCGCCAACGGCCAAGTGGTTGAACAGGGCGATCCGCACACCGTGCTCACTAGCCCGCAGCATCCGGCGACGCGAGAGCTGCTA
>DASVFC010000002.1:0-10810 GCA_036380235.1 Vicinamibacterales bacterium | reverse complement strand
GAGCAGCTGAAGAAGCCGGAAGACACGCCGCCGCCGACGCCGAGAGCCGAGACCCCGGCGCCGAGAGCGGAAACGCCGGCACCGGCGGCTGCGCCTGCCGCACCGACCGAGCCCGCCGGCACCGGCTACTCCATTCAGGTTGCCGCCCTCCGCGCGCGCGGTGAGGCCGACACAATCGTGAAGCGGCTTGCCAGCAAAGGCTACCCCGCGTACGTTGTTGCGCCCGCGAAGGGTTCGGCGAGCATCTATCGCGTGCGCGTCGGCAAGTACAAGGACCGCCGCGAGGCAGACACCGTGGCGGCGAAGCTGCAGAAAGAAGAGCAGTTCAAGCCCTGGGTCGTACGGTAATCGCACCCTCCACTGCAGCCGCCGCGTTGTCGGGGGCGCTGCTCGCACTGTCATTCCCGAAGTTCGGACATCCAGCGGTTGCGTTCATCGCGCTCGTGCCGCTGCTCGTTGCACTGAGCGGATGGAGCGGACGCGGCGTCGCGCTGCCGGGCGTGAGCACGCGGCGCGGCTTCATGCTGGGTCTGCTTGCCGGCTTCATTCACTTCGGGGGCACCGTCTACTGGACCGGTGCCACGGTCTCGACCTTCGGCGGTTTGCCGGTGTTCGTCGCCGTCATCGTCGCGGCATTGCTCGCGCTTTATATGGCCGCGTACGTTGCGATCACGTGCGCGATCGGCGCCATCCTGATTCGCCACTTCGGTGCGCGAGGACTGGTGCTCGTTCCGGTCGTTTGGGTGGCGACCGAATACCTGCGAGGCATCGTCCTCGGCGGCTTCCCATGGATTCCGCTCGGCAACACGATGGTGACGCTGCTGCCGATCGCGCAACTGGCCAGCGCACTGGGTGTCTTTGGCCTGACGTTGTTCGTGGCCTTCGTCAATACCGGTTTCGCGCTGGCGGCGTTGCTCGCGGGCCGCGCGCGCCTGATCGCCGCCGCGGCCACGCTCGCGGCGATCACCGCGATCTCGATCTGGGGTGGGATGCGCCTCGCCGGCAACGAACTGACGCAAGGCACGCCGATCAAGATTGGGCTCATCCAGGGCAACATCGCGCAGACCGACAAGTGGAATCCGGCGCGGGCGGGCATGATTCTCGATCGCTACCTGCAGTTGACGAAGCAGGCGGCCGATAACGGCGCCGAATTCATCATGTGGCCCGAATCCTCGACGCCGTTCTACTTCGAGGAGGATCCGAGCGGCACGATCGTCCGCCGCCTGGTCAGCCAGCTGGGCCGGCCGTTGCTGCTGGGCAGTGACGAATTCGAGCAGAGCGATCCGCAGAAGCATTACAACGCGGCTTTCATGCTCGACACGGCCGGGGCCACGGCGGCGGTGTATCGCAAGATTCACCTCGTGCCCTTCGGCGAATACGTCCCGTTGCAGCGGCTGTTGTTCTTTGTTGCGCCGCTGGTCGAGGCGGTCTCGGCGTTCTCGCCTGGCACGCGCGTCACCATGCTGCCGGTCGAAGGTCACATGGTCAGCACCGCGATTTGCTACGAGGTGACCTACCCGGCGCTGGCGCGCGAAGCGGTGCTCAATGGCAGCGAGATGTTGACGACCATCACGAACGACGCGTGGTACGGCGAATCGTCTGCGGCGTTTCAGCATTTCGAGATGGCGGCGATGCGGTCAATCGAGCAGGGCCGCTACCTGGCGAGAGCCGCCAACACCGGCATTAGCGGCATCATCGATCCCTACGGCCGCGTGCTGGTGAAGACCAACCTGTTCGAAACTGCCGCCGTGGTCGGTGAGGCCCGTTTCGTGCAATCGCGGACCCTGTATGCCAGAATTGGTGATCTGGTCGCGTATCTCGCAATAGCGCTCACCTTTGTGGCGCTCGTCCTGACCAGAACAGGAGCCCGGTTTGGCACTCGTCATCGATGATTTGATCCGCCGATCCACAGACTTGCTGAAACGCGCGTCTGAGATGCGGAGCTATCTTTGACAACGCCCACGACCCGGGTGAGCTAGCCCAACTCGAACAAAAGGTCGCGGCGCCGACCTTCTGGGACAACCAGGCGGAAGCGCAAAAGACCCTGCAGCGTCAGCGGCGGCTCGCCGAAGATCTCGAGCTGCGCGACAGCCTGGCCAAGAAGATCGACGACATCGGCGTTCTGATCGAATGGGCGCAGGGCGGGGAAAACGTCGCCTCGGATCTCGAAATGGCGCTCGATTCGCTCGAGGCGCAGGTTGACGCGGCGGAAACCAAGAAGATGCTCGGTGGCGAGCACGACGTGGCGAACGCGATCGTCTCGATTCATCCCGGCGCCGGCGGCACCGAGTCGCAGGACTGGGCCGAGATGCTGCTGCGCATGTACTTGAAGTGGGCCGAGCGCCGCGGCTTCAAGCGCGAGCTGCTCGACTATCAACCGGGCGAAGAGGCCGGGCTCAAGAGCGTGACCTTCACGCTGACCGGTGAGAACGCCTTCGGGTTGATGTCGGCCGAAGCCGGCGTGCACCGCCTCGTCAGAATTTCCCCGTTCGATCAGGCGGCGCGGCGGCACACCTCATTCGCCTCCGTATATGTGTGGCCCGAATTTGATGACGAGATCGAAATCGATATTCCCGAGAAGGACCTGCGTATCGACACCTACCGGTCGAGCGGCGCCGGCGGTCAGCACGTGAACGTGACGGACTCGGCCGTGCGCCTCACGCACCTGCCGACCGGCATCGTGGTGTCGTGCCAGAACGAGCGCTCGCAGCACAAAAATCGCGATGTGGCGATGAAGGTGCTGAAGGCGCGCCTCTACGATCTCGAGCTCAAGAAACAACAGGACAAGCTGTCGCAGATCGGCGGCGCCAAGAAGGACATCGCGTTTGGCAGCCAGATTCGCAGCTACGTGCTGCAGCCGTACCAGATGATCAAGGACCATCGCACCAAACACCAGGAAGGGCAGGTGGACAAGGTCCTCAACGGCGACATCGATCCGTTCATCAAGAACTATTTGATGAAGAAGGCGTCGGGCTCGCTCGGCCAGCCTGTAGCCGACGGCGACGAAGACTAGTGCGGCCGGCCTGGCTGCGTACCCGAAATAAACGCTTCAGTGACGGCGCCGTCAGCATCGGCTGACGTCGGCTCGCCGGTGTGGCGATCGACCGGCATGAAGATGATGTTGCCGGGCGGCTCGAAACGCGGCCGCTCGCCCTTCTGTCGATCGGCGTGGTAGAGGTCGAGATAGGCTTTCATGAACTCCATCCACATCGGGACTGCTGCGGTAGTTCCGGTCTCGCCCGGACCGAGCGGTTTCTTCTCGTCGTGGCCGAGCCATACGCCAACGGTGATGTCGGGATCGAACCCGATGAACCAGGCATCGGTATAGTCATCCACGGTGCCGGTCTTGCCGGCCAGCGTCCAGTTCAGCGAGTTCGCCGCCGCGCCGGTGCCGCGTTGCACCACACCTTGCAGCAGGTTGGTCATCACGAAGGCGGTGTCAGCCCTGATGGCGTCTCGTGGTTGCGGCCGACGTTCCTCGAGCAGCGAACCGTCGCGATCGGTCACCGCTTGCGCGAGATACGGCTCCATGCGGATACCGTGGTTCGGAAAGGCAGAGAACGCGCTCGTCAGTTCGAGCAGCGTGACTTCCTGTGCGCCCAGCGCCATCGACAGGAAGGGACGGAAGTCCTGGGAGAAGCCGAACTTCTTGGCGTATGACGCCACTTGCGTCGGGCCAAGCATGTCGATCACCTTCACCGCCGGGATGTTGCGTGACTGCTCGAGCGCGTAGCGCAGCGTCATCGTGCCGAGGTACTTGCGATCGTAGTTGCCCGGACGGTAGGGCGGCTGTCCGGCGCCGGCATCGAACGTCGTCGGTTCATCGACGAGGATTGTCGTCGGCGTCAGGCCGCGATCGATCGCCGCCGTGTAGAGTAGCGGCTTCACGGTCGATCCCATCTGGCGGTAGGCCTGCGTCGCGCGGTTGAACTTGCTGCGCGCGAAGCTGTAACCGCCCACCATCGACAGCACCTGGCCGGTGTGGTTGTCGATTGCCACCAGCGCGCCTTCAATCACCGGCGTCTGCTCGAGCAGCAGCGTCACCGACGCGCCGTCGATTGCGGCAACCTCGACGTCGATCACGTCGCCGACTTTCAGCACGTCCTTCAGCGCCGGTTTGCGCGGCCACTTGGCGAGGCTCGCGGCATTCAGCTCGCCGCCGAGCTCGCCGACACGCACGCGCGCGATGTTGCCTTCCACCCAGCGGACCACGCCGGGGAGGATGTCGCCGGCGGCGATGCGGCGGGACCAGCGATCGATCTTGATGCCGTCGACTGTCTGTCCCTCGGCGATCACGTTCCGGCGCGGCCTCCGGAAGCCGCGCCGCTTGTCGACGCGGCGCAACCCGCGATCGACGGCGTGGTTGGCGGCCTGCTGCAGCTTCAGGTCGAGGCCGGTGCGCACGGTGAGGCCGTTTTCGTAGAGCGCCTTCGCGCCGTATTTGGCCTCGAGATACTTGCGGACTTCCTCGAGGAAGTAGGGCGCGACGCTGCCTTCGCCGGTGGGATCGCCGGCGACCACAATCGGCTTTTGCTTCGTGGTGTCGGCGACGTCAGGAGTGATGAAGCCTTCAGTGGCCATGCGATCGAGCGCGTAGTTGCGGCGCCGCCGCGTCGCCTCGGGATTGACGAACGGACTCTGCCGCACGTTGCCCTGGATGATGCCGGCGATGGTGGCCGCCTCTTCGAGCGAGAGGTCCTTCGCGCGCTTGCGGAAATACAACTGCGACGCCGCTTCCACGCCGTAGGCGCCGTGACCGAAGTAGATCTGGTTGCAGTACATCGTGAAGATTTCTTCCTTCGTGTACCGCTTCTCAATCCGCATCGCGACGAGCGATTCCTTGATCTTCCGTTCCCAGCTGCGATTGCCGACGGAAAACCCGATCTCTTCGGGCAGGATGTTCCGCGTCAACTGCTGCGTGATGGTGCTGCCGCCCGGCGAGCGGCCGCTGGTCGCGATGTCGCGCAACAGTGCAAGCAACATGCGCGAAATGCTGATGCCGGCGTGATCGAAAAAGTCCGCGTCCTCGGCGGAGATGATCGCGTGTCTCAAATCGGGGGCAATGTCGTTGTAGTGGATCACGACGCGCCGCTCGACGGCGAATTCGCCGATCAGTTGACCGTCGCGCCCGAGCACGCGGGTGATCGTGTTCGGCGAGTAATTGTCGAGCGCGCTGACTTCGGGCAGATCGTCGGAATAGGCGAAGAGGACGCCACTCAGCGTACCGAGCAGCGCAGCGGTCACGAACAACGCCGCGATGCCGGCGTGACGGGCGTAGCGAAAGGCCTTCATTTACGTGTGAATACGGCTCTCAGTCGAGTATAGCCCCTGCGGTCTTCCACAAGCGGGGGAGCCGACCGTCGCTGAGGTTGACTCCCTTATACTCAGATTTCATACTAAGAGCATGAGCAAAATCATCGGCATTGACCTCGGCACCACGAACTCCGTCGTTGCGGTGATGGAAGGCGATCAGCCCACCGTCATCCAGAACGCGGAAGGCAGCCGGATTACCCCCTCGGTCGTTGCATTCAGCAAGACCGGCGAGCGCCTCGTGGGCCAGGTCGCCAAGCGACAGGCCGTCACGAACCCTGAGAACACGATCTTTTCGATCAAGCGGTTCATGGGCCGCCGTTTCGACGAAGTGAACGAAGAGATGAAGATGGTCCCGTATCGCGCCGAACGGGCCGGCAACGGCGACGTGCGCGTGAAAACGGGCGACCAGGAGCTGGCGCCGCCGCAAATCTCCGCGATGATCCTGCAGAAGTTGAAGCAGGCCGCCGAGGATTACCTCGGCCAGCCGGTGACCAAGGCGGTGATCACCGTGCCCGCCTATTTCAACGACGCGCAGCGTCAGGCGACCAAGGAAGCGGGCACGATCGCCGGCCTCGAAGTGATGCGCATCGTCAACGAACCCACCGCGGCGGCGCTCGCTTACGGCCTCGACAAGAAGAAGGACGAAACCATCGCCGTGTATGACTTCGGCGGCGGCACCTTCGATATTTCGATCCTCGAAGTTGGTGAAGGCGTGGTCGAAGTGAAATCGACCAACGGCGACACGCACCTCGGCGGCGACAACCTCGATCAGCGCATCATCGAGTGGATCATCGACGAGTTCCGCAAGAGCGACGGCATCGACCTCGGCAAGGACCGGATGGCGCTGCAGCGCCTGCGCGAAGCCGCGGAGAAGGCGAAGATGGAGCTGTCGTCGGTGATGGAGACGGAGATCAACCTGCCGTTCATCACCGCGGACGCGAGCGGTCCCAAGCACCTCGCGATGAAGCTGACGCGCGCCAAGTTCGAGTCGCTGGTCGAAGACCTGCTGCAGAAAACCGTCGGGCCGACGAAGCAGGCGCTGCAGGACTCCGGCCTCGATGCGTCGAAGATCGATGAAGTGGTTCTCGTCGGCGGCTCGACGCGCATCCCGCGCGTGCAGGCGATCGTGAAGGAGCTCTTCAACAAGGAACCGCACAAGGGCGTGAACCCCGACGAGGTGGTCGCTGTCGGCGCGGCGATCCAGGCCGGCGTGCTCGCCGGCGAGGTCAAGGACCTGCTGCTGCTCGACGTGACGCCGCTCTCGCTGGGCATCGAAACGCTGGGCGGAGTGATGACGACGTTGATCGCGCGCAATACGACCATCCCGACGCGCAAGAGCGAGGTGTTCTCAACCGCAGCGGACAGCCAGACCAGCGTCGAGGTGCACGTGGTGCAGGGTGAGCGCCCGCTGGCGCGCGACAACCGCACGCTCGGCCGCTTCCATCTGGTCGGCCTGCCGCCGGCGCCGCGCGGCGTGCCGCAGATCGAGGTCACCTTCGACATCGACGCCAACGGCATCGTCAACGTGTCGGCCAAGGATCTTGGCACGCAGAAGGAACAGAAGATCACCATCACTGCTTCATCCGGCCTGAGCAAGGACGAAGTCGAGCGCATGATGCGCGAGGCGGAATCGCACTCGGAAGAAGACAAGAAGCGCCGGGAGGAGATCGAGGTCAGGAACCGTGCCGACCAGGCGATGTACACCGCCGAGCGGATGCTCAAGGACGCCGGCGAGAAGATCGCGATCACCGACAAGAACGCGATCGAAAACGCGATGGCCGATCTGAAGAAGGCGATCGACGGCAACGACGCCGCCGGTATGAGCAGCGCGATGGATGCGTTGATGCAGGCACAGCACAAGGCTTCCGAGGCTTTGTATAAGAACGAGCAAGCCTCGGCGGGTGCAGCGGGTGCAGCGGGTGCGGCGGGTGAAGGGGGTGCAACGGGTCCAGCGGGTGCGCCAGGTGCCGCGGGTGCATCGGGTGAGCCCGGAGCCCACAAGTCCGATGGCGACGTCATCGACGCCGAGGTCGTAGAAGACGACAAGAAATAGATTTTGATGTGTGAGGTGAGATTGCAGATTTATGTGAGATTGCAGGTTGATCGAACGACGAAGCAAATCTGCAATCTCCAATCTGAGATCTGAGATCGCAATGGATTTCTACTTCGTCCTGGGTGTCGACCGCGGCGCAGGCGCGGGGGATATCAAGCGAGCGTATAAACGGCTCGCCCGGCGGTTGCATCCGGATATCAATCCGGGCGACCGGGAGGCGGCAGCGCGTTTTCGCCAGGTGCTCGATGCATACGAGACGCTGATGGACCCCGACCGGCGCCGGCGCTACGACGCGGGTCAGCTCGGGCAAGCCTCTTTGGACGAGGACGGTACCGCTTTTGGATTCGCCGGATTTGATTTTTCCAGTCGCGTGCACGCGGAACGGACCACCACGTTCGGCGAATTATTCGAGGAGGTGTTGTCGAAACGGGCCAGGGTCGATGCGGGGTCCGAACACGGCGCCGACATCCACGCCAGGACGACGCTGACGTTCGAAGAAGCGTGGCGCGGCGTGCAGCGCACGGTGACCGTGACGCGGCAGGACACGTGCCGCGCGTGCGCCGGGAGCGGCTACCAGCGCGTGGCCGAAACGCGTTGCGTGTCGTGCGAAGGCGCCGGCGTGGTGCGGTCGGTGCGCGGGCACATGGTGTTCGCCAAGACGTGCCCGATGTGCGGCGGGGAAGGGCGCTTGAAACAACAGGAGTGCACGCCGTGCCGCGGCCAGGGAGTCGAGCCGCGCGCCGAGACCTTGACGGTGCGCATTCCACCGGCGGTCGGCAGCGGCGCGCGGGTGCGGATTGCCGGCAAAGGCCACGCCGGCGTGCGCGGCGGAACGCCCGGCGATCTGTTGATCGACGTCACGGTCGCCGAGCACCCTGTGTATCGCCGCGACGGCGACGAGCTGCATATGCTCGTGCCGATCGCGCTGCACGAGGCAGGACTTGGCGCAAAGTTCGAGATCGAGACTCCCGACGGTCCGGTGCGCCTGCGCGTGCCGCCGGGGACGCAGTCGGGGCAACGCTTCCGGTTACGCGATCGCGGATTTCCGGCGAAAGCCGGCGGCCGCGGCGATCTCGTTGTCGAAGTGCGGCTGAAATTGCCCAAGGTGCTCGACGAACGATCGAAGGAATTACTGCGCGAATTCGGCCGCATCAACGGCGAAAGCGTCAGGGCCACCGATTCACACTGATGCCGCGAGATGGGCACAGATTAGGCACCGATGACTAAGCGGCAAGGCAAAGCGTATTTCATGATCAGCGCGGTGGCGCAACGCTACAACATCCACCCGCAAACCTTGCGCCTGTACGAACGCGAAGGTCTGCTCAAGCCTTCGCGCACCGAAGGCAACACGCGCCTGTATTCGGAAGAAGATCTCGAGCAGCTCGAAACAATTCTGGCACTCACCCGAGACCTGGGCGTGAACCTCGCCGGCGTCGAGATCATTCTGAACATGCGTCGAAAAATGGAACAGATGCAGGGCGAAGTGAATGAATTCATGGAGTATGTAAAGCGAGAACTGGCGCGCGGCATCGACGATTGGGAGCAACGACTTGGCACCGCGCTCGTCAAAGCATCACCAACCGATTTGGTCCGTGCATCACGTCCCGATGCGACGGTGTCACAAACTGAAACGGCAAAAAAATCACGCGGCGCATGACGACGATCAGGTGATAAGATTCGCTCACCGTGATCAGGAAGTTCGAATCGTTAGCGTCTGAATCGGCAACGCTTCACGCTTACCTTCGCGAAATTTCAAACTTTCCCTCTCTGACCCCGGATGACGAGCGTCAGCTTGGTCATCGCTTTCAACAACACGGTGATGAAGATGCGCTGGCCCGTCTGGTGCAGGCGAACCTGCGCCTCGTGGTGCACTATGCGAAACGGTTCCGCCATCTTGGTGTGCCGCTGCTCGAGCTCATTCATGAAGGCAACCTCGGCCTGATCGAGGCGGCACGCCGCTTCGAACCCTCGCAGGATGTTCAATTCCAGCACGCCGCGATGTGGTGGATTCGCCAGGCCATGATGCATCTGCTGGCGGAGACGTACACGCCGGCGGAAACGAGTACGGCCGGGTTGATGGCCGCCGCGACGCAGGGACGTCACGTCGAAGCCATCCGCACGACGATTGAATACGCGCTATCGGCGGCCGCGGGGCAGGACGTACGGGAGCCCGCAACCAGCGACGTCGAAGATTTTGCCGCGCACCTGCGCGACCAGGGGCGCAAGAAAAGCTTGCGCAAGGCGCGCCGATCGCGCGTCATCGCCTCGGCGGCCCTCGATCCGGCCGCGACCCTTGGCGCCACCACGCTCCGCGCATTCCTGAACTAGCGATGGATTGCGAGATCTGCCACGGGTCACGCTGGAAAAGCGTGACGGTCGATGGCGTGGAGCGGCTCACGCGTTGCGATTGCTGGCGCGGCGCGGTCGTCGACAAGTTGCTGAAGGATGCCCGCGTGCCGACGCGGTACGCGCGGTGCGAGCTGGCAACGTTCGAGCACGACATGAACACCCAGCGCGAGGCCTGGCGTCGCGCGACGCGGTTCGTCGAGGCGTTTCCCGCCGTCGACA
This sequence comes from Vicinamibacterales bacterium, assembly GCA_036380235.1. Taxonomy (GTDB): domain Bacteria; phylum Acidobacteriota; class Vicinamibacteria; order Vicinamibacterales; family UBA2999; genus 12-FULL-67-14b. Next base: position 876 of record DASVFC010000002.1, on the reverse strand, counting down.
AAGGCTTGTTGTTGTTCGGGCCGCACGGCGTCGGCAAGACCCACCTGGCCGTCGGTATCCTCAAGGAAGTGATCCGCACCAAGGGCGCCCGGGGTTTTTTCTTCGAGACCCGCGAGCTGCTGAAACTGGTGCGCGACACCTATAACCGCGGCAACGACGACACCGAGATGGACGTGCTGGCGCCGGTACTCGACGCCGACCTGCTGGTGCTCGATGATCTCGGCGCGGAGAAAACCTCGGAATGGGTTCAGGAAACCCTCGGGCTCGTCGTCAATACGCGCTATAACGCGCGGCGCGCCACGATCTTCACGAGCAACCTCGTCGATTCGCCGGACAACACCGATCCGCAGGGCTTCATCTTCCAGCTCGGCGCGCGCACCCGCTCGCGGCTCGTCGAGATGTGCGACTGGGTCGAGATCCAGGGTGCGGATGTGCGCGAAGTCGGCCCCCACGCCAGTGCGGAGAAAATCGCCAACTGGCAGAAGAACTCGCCGGCGTCGCCGCAGAACGTTCGCAAGTCCTCGGCCCTGCCGCCCAAGACCAAGGGCATGGCGCGCGCCCGGCTCAAGGATTCCGGCCTCCAGTACGAACTAAACTGGTCGGGTGGAAAGGCCGGCAGCAAGTAGCGCAGGCATCTATCTGCACATTCCGTTCTGTGCAGCCATCTGCAACTACTGCAACTTCAATCGCGGTTTGCACGACGAGTCGGTGCGTCGCCGGTATGTCGACGCATTAATCGCCGACATCCGCCGGTCCGCGGACCCGTCTGTTGCCGCCGACACGATCTTTTTCGGCGGCGGCACGCCGTCGCTGCTCGAGCCGGCCGAGATTGCTGGGATTATTCAGGGCTGCCGCGAGGCGTTTGCCGTGTCGGCC
>DASVFC010000001.1:0-3816 GCA_036380235.1 Vicinamibacterales bacterium | reverse complement strand
ACGGAAACACTGAGCCCTTGGGAAAACCGATTGCCGTCCGTGATTCCGTGTTTCCGCGAATGTTTTAGGGGAGGGAGGTGCATGAGCGTGTCTGAAAAGAGACGGTTGACCGAAATGGTCTCCTGTGCCGGTTGAGCGAGCAAACTCGCCGCAGGCGAGCTCGCTCAGGTCCTGAGCGGCATACCGGCGCAATCGGATCCACGCATCCTCGTCGACTACAGGACTGCGGACGATGCCGGTGTGTACGCGTGGGAGGCCGGCCCGGCGCTGGTGCAGACGGTGGATTTCTTCACGCCGATCGTGGACGACCCGTATCTCTACGGACAGATCGCCGCGGCGAATTCGGTGAGCGACGTTTACGCAATGGGCGGGCGGCCGCTGACCGCACTCGCGATCGCCGCGTTCCCGCAAGACGGCTTGCACACCGACGACATCGCGCAGATTTTTCTCGGCGGCTTCGACAAGCTGCGCGAGGCCGGCGTGGCGCTCCTCGGTGGCCACACCGTGCAGGATCGCGAGATCAAGTTCGGGTACTCGGTCACCGGTTCGATCGATCCACGGCGCATCCTCACCAATGCCGGCGCGCAGCCTGGCGATCGCTTAATTCTCACCAAGCCTCTCGGCACCGGCATCGTCGGGACCGCGATCAAGTTCGGCAGGGCGACGCAGGCGGTGATCGATTTCGCCGTTGAGCAAATGAAAACGTTGAACAAAGCAGCCGCCGAAGCGATCGCGGATTTCTCCGGCGTGCACGCGTGCACGGACATCACCGGCTTCGGCCTCGCCGGCCACGCCTCCGAAATGGCGGCAGCCAGCCACGTCACCCTGGCGATCGACGTGAACGCGTTGCCGATTATTCCGGGCGTTCTCGACATGGTTTCGGCGAACAAGTCGGGCGGAATGAACACCAACAAGCAACACTTCCTGCCCGGAATTGAGTTCCAGCCAGGAACCGGAGGCTCGACGGGAGGCGAGGCTCGACGCGATTTGTTATTCGATCCTCAAACGTCCGGCGGCCTGCTGATCGCAGTTTCACCTAGCTCAACAGCTGAGGTTCTGGCCAGCCTGCTAGGCAAAGGAATTCAGGCGGTCGACATCGGATCGGTGGAACCAGAAACCCAGTTTCGGCTACGAATAGGTCAATAGCCCAATCGAGGTTCCTGAACCTCGACCCCGCAGCCCGAAACGACCAACTCAAGCTCTGGACCTTAGAACTTCTGCAACCCTTGGAACTTGGGGGGTGGGTAGGTTGGGAACCCCCCGTTCAACGTGATAGATTTAATTGTTTGTTAACGCCCGATATAACTGCCCTTTGGGTCGTCGTTTTTCTGCTGTTGTGCACCTACCTGCTCAACACGCTGATCTTCAAGCCGATCCTGCGGATCATCGACGCGCGGACGACCGCCGTTCGCGGTGCGCGTGAACTCGCCGATTCGGCGGCGCAGAAAGCGACCGCCGCTGCCGCCGAATACGATCAAAAGCTGAACAGCGCGCGTGCGGAGGTCTATCGGCAGATGGACGACATGCGCAAGGTGGCGCTCGACAAACGCGCCGAGGTGCTCGCTTCCACTCGCGCGACCGTTGAGCAGGAATTGAAGGCGGCCACCGTTCGCGTGCAGCAGGAATCACAAGAGGCACGCGCCGCGCTCGATCGCGACGCATCGAACCTGGCCGGTGCGATCGTTTCGCGCGTCCTCGGTCGCGCCTCCTAAACAAGCAAGGGAATCTGAAAGTGACCACGACATTCCTCGCCGCTTGTGAATTAAAGAACAATCTACGGGCGGCGCTCGCGCTCGCGGTTCTGGCGGCGCCAGCGCTCGCCGAAGCCGCCGAAGGTGGCCATCACCCGCAAAGCCTCGGCGAGATGATTCTCGGGATGGGGTGGCCGGTCGCCAACTTCATCATCTTCGTCGGCGTCCTCTACTACTTCCTGAACCAGCCGCTCAAGGATTACCTCGCTACGCGCAGCGCGGCGATTCGGAAAGATCTCGTCGAAGCCGCCGAATTGCGCGCCACTGCGACGTCGCAACTGGCGACGATCGAGCAGAAGCTGCAGGCACTGCCCGGCGAGCTGAGTGCGCTGCGGACCCGGGGTGCGGAAGAGATCGCGGCCGAGGAGCAGCGCATTGCGGCGCAGGCTGCCGCGGATCGCGAACGCCTGCTCGAGCAGACCCGACGGGAAATCGATCTGCAGGTGCGTCTGGCGAAGAAGGAGATCCTCGAGCACGCCGCAGATCTCTCGGTTTCGCTGGCCACCGATCGGATCAGGAAAGAAGTGACGCCGGACGATCAGGATCGCCTGGTCGATCGCTATCTCTCGCAGGTGAAGGGGCAGCCGTAGATGTCACTCCGTACTTCGGCGAATCGCTACGCGAAAGCGCTGTTCGACGTCGCGCTGCAAGAGAAGGCCGACCTGGCAAAGGTCGGCGAAGACCTTCGTGCCGTCGTCGAGATGATGAAGGCGAGCCCGGACCTGGCGCTCGCGTCGAATCGCGGTTCGGTGACGGACGCGGCGCGGCAGTCGCTGATGGAAGCGGTTGGCAGCGCGATGGCGCTCGCCACCCCGGTGACGAAGATGTTGGTGCTCCTGGCGCAAAGCGGCAAGTTGAACCTCTTGCCGGATTTGTCGACGGCCTACCAGGAGCGGCTGCTCACGCACCAGAACATCGTCCGCGCCGAAGTGAGGAGCGCCGCGCCGCTGTCTCAAGAGAAGACCAGGGCACTCGAAGAAAGCCTGTCGAAGGTCACGGGCAAGAAAGTGGAACTGTCGGTCAGCGTCGACCCCGAGCTACTCGGCGGCATCGTCGCGACGATCGGCAGCACGGTGTACGACGGCAGCGTGCGCACGCAGTTGCAGCGCATGCGCCAGGAACTGGTCGAACAGTAATCGATAGCGATAGCTGACAGCCGAGAACAGAAATGACCATCAAAGCAGACGAGATTTCCAAGATCATTCGTGAGCAGATCGGCAGCTTCGCCGTCGCCGTGGACGTGGCCGAAACCGGCACGGTGGTGTCGCTCGGCGACGGCATCGCACGCGTGCATGGTTGCCAGCGCGCCATGGCCGGCGAGATGCTCGAGTTCCCGCACGGCGTGTTCGGCATTGCGCTGAACCTCGAAGAAGACAGCGTCGGAGCGGTGTTGCTCGGCGAGTACCTGGAGATCAAGGAAGGCGATCCCGTCAAGCGCACCGGCCGCATCATCTCGGTGCCGGTCGGCGAAGCGATGCTCGGCCGCGTGGTCAACGCGCTCGGCCAGCCGATCGACGGCAAGGGCCCGATCCTGACGAAGGACAGCGCGCCGATCGAAAAGATTGCGCCGGGCGTCGTCGATCGCCAGCCGGTTCGCGAGCCGATGCAGACCGGCCTCAAGCCGATTGACGGCATGGTGCCGATCGGCCGCGGCCAGCGCGAGTTGATCATCGGCGACCGCCAGACCGGCAAGACCGCGGTGGCGATCGATACGATCATCAACCAGCGCGAAACCGGCGTCATCTGCATCTACAACGCGATCGGCCAGAAGCAGTCGACCGTGGCGCAGGTGGTTCGCACCCTCGAAGAAGCCGACGCGATGCGCTACACCATCGTCGTCGCCGCGACGGCGTCGGATCCGGCGCCGATGCTCTACATCAGTCCGTATTCCGCCACCGCGATGGGCGAGTACTTCCGCGACAGCGGCCGCCACGCGCTGTTGATTTACGACGATCTCTCCAAGCACGCGCAGTCGTACCGCGAAATCTCGCTGCTGCTGCGCCGTCCGCCAGGCCGCGAAGCGTACCCGGGTGACGTGTTCTACCTGCACTCGCGCCTGCTCGAG